>CAZSJP010000306.1:0-6203 GCA_964606675.1 uncultured bacterium | reverse complement strand
GATCGCCCAGTTCCCGAACTCGACAACGGCACGGTGCTCAGGTGTCACAAAAGCACACGCTTTGCGTGGATCCTCCCATGTCATCCTTGAGCGTGCCAGAACGTGCACCGGGTTGAGCTTGCGTTCGGCTTTCCGTCGCCTCTTGTCGCGCTCGTAGCTCACCACAACCGCCGGTTGGACCAGATTGTCGAACCTGGATCTCGGTCTGAGCAAGAGGCTGTCATCCATCGCAACGCCAAGCGATACCAAAGTCGCCGACTGTGGCGGCAGGACTATATCCTCACTGTAGATCTCTCCCTCACGCATCAACGTGGGCACGCTGATCGCCACGGTGGCGGCCAGCGGATCCGGCGAGGTGTTCTTGACTGTGACCTCGGCGAACTCGGGATCGCTCTCGTACCTGCGGTACAACGATCTGAACAGTGCGTCCTCCCGCAGACTCGCGCTCGTGATACTCACTAGCGACGGATGATACACGAATGACAGACCGAAGTAGTGCGTCGCATCGAGAACCGAATGGTACTCGTACGCGTAGTCGACGGAAATGCCCTTGAAACGGAGCCCGATGCCCGCCCCGAGCGTCCAGTCGCTGCTGTAGCCACGCACGTCCCTGGCATAGCCCGTGCGCAGAGCGAGACCTTGGAACGGGTGGGCCTCGGCGCCGATGTGGACCCAGTCGTCCAGATCGGCAGCCAGAGTGAGTTGGTCAAGCGCTCGGTATGACGCACCGACCACGTACGTCCCCGGGTAGATCTCCTCGCTCACGTTGTTGTCGTGCTCGATGGACGTACCGCCCACATCGCGGGCTACCAAGCCCAGACGCATGCCGGAGAGGGAACTGCTGATCTCCCTTCCTTCGAACAGCAGGCCGACATCGAAGCCCATGCCCGTCATTTTGTCAACCTGGACGTCATTATACCTTGCCGTGTATGGAGAGACGTATTTGACGCTGACCCCGGCAGACAGGAACCGACCGAGGAGAGTGGCGTAGGAGCCTCGAACGCTGATCGAGTTCCAGCTCAGTTCGCTGGCGACCTGATCGTCGCCGAATGTCTCGTAGAAGACATCCAACGCAACCGCCTGCCGGTCGCCGAACGGAATCGTCGCGGCGCCGTAGCCAGTCAGCAGGTTGCCCGCAAACTGGCTTGGCACGTAGCTGCTGACGAACTCCTGGCGTTGCAGCCGAGGAAGGCCTGCCGGGTTCCAGTAGGCCGCATAGGCGTCGTCGGCCAGGCCTACGAACGCACCGCCCATGCCGATCTGCCGTGGTCCAACCGCCGGCAACGTGCCCAGCGTGGCCGCGCTGGCGACCCCCAGGCTCGCCACTCCTAACACGAACGGAACCAATCGTCGCAGCATATCCGATCACTCCCCCCCGTATTTGTCGAGCACCATCACTGCTCGCTGTTCTTGCCGCCCCCCGATCTTCACCACGACGAAATACGCGCCGCTGCGCACTCGTCGGCCGTCCATGTCGTCGCCCCGCCACACAACCGAGTTCTCCCCCACTGCGGCCCGGATCGTCATGCGTTTCACGAGTCGTCTGGCCCTGCTGTAGACCATCACCTCGGCCTCCCCCGCATCCTCGGGTGCCACCGCGAAGCTAACCGTCGTGCGATCGCTGAACCCCTTGTCCGTGCCCGGCGAGAACACACGTGGCGTGCACGTGAGCTCTCCGAGCGTCCCGCCTTCGAAGGCGCCCTCTACATGGAACACGGCGAACAACCCAAGCTTCGACACAGGCACTCGGACTACGCCGGCTTCGCTACCTTGATGGCCGCCGACGTACGCCCATTCCGCGCCCGTGTATCTGTAGACGTGCAAGCCCGAAAGCTGACCAGCCTGGCCCGGTTCCCTCATCGATTTCACGTCCAGAGTCAATATCGCGGGCGTTCGCAACGTCTCCGTGGAGTCGTCCGGGACGATGGTGGCGGCTGCGATAGGCTCTCTGCCGTCTGGCCCGGTCGGCAGGGAATCGACGCCGGATTCCTCCAGATGCAAGCCCACCTCGTGGGTGAACGCGCCCGGTTTGACGTAGAGCGAAACCGCGCCGCTGGCGCTCGTCACTTCGCCGCCCTTGTCCGGGGCCACGCGCTGTGCGTCGGCGAAGACGACGTCCACGGTGATCGTCGTATCCGGCATCCGGTTGCCCCTGATGTCTCGGACGCCACGCACACGCAAGGACGCGGGCTCCGTCAGGAACTGGCTTGGGTCTAGTTCGCACCCACCGATCCACTCGTCCTCATCCGTCCACAAGACCGTCTCGACCAGGAGTGCGGGTATGCCGAGCATGTCGAGATGCACGCTCATGTCGGAACTGTGATCTACGCTCGTCCAACGATCGTCGAACGCTATCGATGCGGAGACGATCCCTCCAGCCACCGTCAGGCTGCCGCCAACAAATGTGGGCGCAGTAGTATCGATGACCACAATTTCCTCACGGGACCATTCCGACCGCGCCCAACCGTGGTCCACGGCCCGAACGGACCAGTAGTAGCTGCCTTCGGGCACGCCCCGCAGAAACGCTTCCGTCGTGTATCCCAGGGTGCCCGGCCCCACGGGTTCGGCACCGGAACGAACGTCGCCAGATCCTCCCGGGGTGCGCACCCGCAGCGAATAGGAGAAGTGCTGCTGGCCGTCTGGGTCGGACGGTTCGTCCCACTGCAGCCAGGTTGCGCCTGTCGAGTCCCCGCCGGGAAGCAGTCCGGTTGGTGGGAGCGGCGGGTGATTCGGCCTGGCAACGGCCCATGTGCTGGCAAAGACAGTGCCCAACGGCACGGTCTTCCCACCGGGCCTCACGCTGCGCCCAACAACCACGGCGTCGAGGTCGCCATCGCCTTCTATGTCGGCCAGCCGGACCGTACCCGCGCCGCTGCCGCTTGCATCGAATGGATCGATCTCAGCGAGGCTGAACGTGCCCTTCGTGTCATTCCGATACAGCCGTACGCTGGGCGTGCCCTGCGAGAGCTGAGGGTTCGCTACGTGGTCGTTGAATCCCGTAAGCAATATGTCCACTGCACCATCGTTATCTATGTCGGCCACGGCAAGCGAGGCGAGCCACATCCCCGACAGGCTCTGCTTCAACGCAAGCGTACCGCCACCGGTATTCTCATATACCCTCAGCGTGCCTCCGTCGTCCAGGCCCACAGAGAATTCCGTGGTGACGTTCGAGTACCCGACCGCGACGAAATCGGGGTCGCCGTCGTTGTCTACGTCCGCCCACGCGTGTTCGCCCACGTCCAACTGATCGAGTCTCGGATCTCCCAGGGGCAGGGCGGAGAGTGCTGGGCTGCGAGGCCCCGTCCACCGGTGCCATGCGGTGAACTGTGCGTTGCCATCGTTCCGGTACGTCTCTAGAATGCCGCCATAGTCGGGATATGTGCTTGCATCGAGCGCCGTGCCCTGCAAGGTGATATCCAGATCGCCATCCTGATCGATGTCGTGGAGGGATATCCAGCCGTCGATCGTCCCTTGTCCCTCACCCTCGCGTCGCAGCTCCAGCGATAGCGTGTCGAACGCCACGACCTGGCCTTCAAGCCCTCCGGTGTTGAGCGCAAGCTGAAGACTGAAGGTGGCTGCCGAGGTCATACCGGTCATGACGATGTCGACGTCGCCGTCGTTGTCTACGTCTCCCATAGCCACGCGACCACCGGACAACGGCCGGAACTTGAATGCGGCATCTCCGAAGTGGCCTGGCGTGAGCGACGAGTTGTTCATGTAGAGATTCGCAATGCGGGACCCGTCGCTCGGAGAACCGGTCAGCAGGACGTCGAGGTATCCATCTCTGTCGGTATCGCCCCAGGCCTGCCCACCAAGGACGACAGCCGGAAGGTTGAACGCCGTGTTGGGCACCAGGCTGCCTTCCTTGTTGAGATAGAGCCGGCTCCTCACGGTACCGTCCAAGCCACGCCCACCCATCGCAAGGTCAGGCTCTCCGTCGTTGTCTACGTCGACCCAGGCTGCGCTGCCCAGCTCCACCGGCACGACTCTGTGCTGCGAAACCACGAAGTCTTGCGCCCGGATGAGTATCGGTTCCGACCACGGCGACGAGACGCCGGAAGCGTCGATAGCGCGGATCTGTACCGCAATCAGCGAATTGGTTGGCAACGGGCGGCGAAGCACGTAGGAATCGCCAGAGCCGTGCATGCCCTGTACAAATCGCGTGCGCCCCGTTATCAGTCTCCCGTCGTCAGTACTGACCAGCAGCTCGTACCCGAGCGGGCCGTCTCCAGGGGCAGGAGAGTCGAACGCCGTGTCCCAGAGGAAGACGATGCGACGGTCTGTCACAAGCGGGCGTCTGTCTCGTGGGATGGATGGGGACCCGGTGGATCGTTCTTCTTGACGCCGTGGGTCGTCCAGGCAAATGCCCGTGTGCGGCCCGTCGACGCGTCGTAGCCCGCAGCGATCAGGTCCAGAGTTCCATCGTCGTCCAGGTGTCCGAGGCTGAAGTCCCCTTCGACAAGCGACGCCGGCAAACCTGTTGCAGTTGCGCGCTCGAACGGTCCATCTCCGAGGTTTCTGTAGTACCGAATTCCACCAGGGCCGAAGCTTGTCGTCCCCATCGCAACCAGATCAAACCGGCCGTCGTTGTCCGTATCTCCCCACTGCATGGGGCCTGCAACGGCGTGCACCTGGTCGAGCTGGATCTGTTCCTGATCCAGCGCCCCATACCCGCCGTAATCATAGACGCCCAACTTGACGTAGCCGCCGTCATAGGCCATCGAGGAGCCGCAGAACGCCAGCTCCGGACGCGCGTCGCCGTCATAGTCGCCCCATGCGATGCCGCCGCCGTGTCTGGCCGGCAGCGCCGCACGGTAGTTGCGGGCCAGTACGCCTGGTGGATCGCTAATGTAGATGTCGGTGAGCGTGTCTCTGGTCGCTCGGCCGCCCTGAAGCAGTGTGAGGGCTTGCCCCGTCACTGCAAGATCCGGATCGCCATCGCCGTCCGTGTCGCCCCAGTCGATGTCGCCGCCGTGGATTGGCGATATCTCGTCGACATGGGACACGACGCCATCGTCAACCTCGAAACCGTGGATGCCCGATTCAGACACGACGTGGCGGAGCATGTAGGCTCGGTCGTCGCCCCACACCTCCCTCGGCCCTCCACCTACCATACGCACGCTCCGCGTGCGACCCGTCACGAAGAGATCGACGTATCCGTCTACATCGTAGTCCACCCACTGGAGCGACGCTGAGTCGACTGGGGCGAAGTCCGGGGAGTAGTTATCCCCAATCTGGTCGGGGAAGTTCGTCTCCTTGCTGAATGCTAGGCCGTCCCTCTGTGTGTAGACGGCGATGATCGACCCGGCGAGCGGATCGAGATCATCCACGTTGCCTGTTCTGCCGGCGATCGCCAGGTCTAGATCGCCGTCGCCGTCGTAGTCCGCCCAGTCCAGATCGCCGAACACGACGCCGGGGATGTCGGTGTCGTTTGTGCGAGCGATGGATGGATTGCCCGATTCATCGGGTCCGATCCGGAATACGTACGTCTTAATCTCGCCAGCCGCGTTCTCGCCGGACATGGCCAGTACCGACTTGCCGGATGCTGTGGGGAACGTGCCCAGCGGGGCCCAGGCTATCGACGCGTACCGCAGGCCTGGAAGCCCGAGCTGGTGCTCCACGAGCTCGATGGCGCGGCTCTCGCCGACGCTCAGGAGAGCAACGACGGAACAGAGAATGCCTGCTCGAAGCATATCTACCTCGCCTCGCCTTGGTTGGGCAGCCGCAGCCGCAGCGTGCCACACCCCTCGCCCTACCTGACCAGCGTAACCCTCACGACGTTGCGGTATCCCGCCGCTTCCACGCGCGCCGGCGATCCATAGATGTCTGTCGGTGCACCATGCCTACGATACACGTTGTCACCGCGGAGAAGCGCGTTGACCATTTCATGCACCGTCTGGGGTGGACGGGTCTCGGAAACAGCAGACATCGCCGCGGGGCACATCAACGATAGCAAGGCGGCGGACAGAAAATGGGATGACATGACCGGCCTCCCCAGGCAAGACATGAGCGCGCTGGCGTCCAGGGCGCGCGTTGCAGCATGTGTATCCTCCCGAGCATGATAGCACGGGGCCTGCCGTAGGGCAAGCGGTCGTGCGTCGTGCGGTTTGCGCACGTGGCGAGTTTGCTGGCGCAAACGTCGCGGGCGGTTGGGTGGGGCCAGCGACGCCTGAGTGGCTCCACTGAGACCCGGCACAGCATTC
>CAZSJP010000305.1:0-6216 GCA_964606675.1 uncultured bacterium | reverse complement strand
GGTTGAGATGGGCTACCTCAACCTGGACCTGCATTTCCAGTCGACAGTGAACGTGGTGATGTACGCGCGGTGCACGATCATGTCGCCGGATCGCCGCCAGAGCAAGCTGAGCATCGGCACCAACGACGGTGCGCGCGTGTGGCTGAATGGCGCCCTAGTTCACTCGGATGAGTCCACTCACCGCGCGCTCCCACACCAGAACATCGTACCCATCGAGCTGAACCCGGGCACCAACTCGGTGCTGGTGAAGGTGTTCAATATCGGCGGTGGTCTCGGGCTGTACCTCGCCGTCGAGGATCCTGACCGGGAACTCGTGCTCGACGCCAAGTAGCTGCGTCGGCGAATTGGCCGCGGCGCCAGTACCATCGTCAAGCTACGCGCTCGCACGAAGGCCGGTGCCAGAATCGGAGAAGCATTCCATGCTCACGATCCCAGCAGAGACCGTCTACATAGACCCAGCCGTCTACGACATGCCGAACTGCCGTGCGCGGCTCGACCGGCTGATGCCGCACATCCGCTGTGCAGACGTCCGCGAGTACGACGACCAGGCCCGCGACCTTGTCCGCGGCATCGGCAGCCGCCGGCACGGGAAGGATGACTTCGGCGACGATGCCGTGCTCGTCTTCACGCCGTGGGACGAGGGCAGAGACGGGTGGTACTACCACTGGCGAGACGAGGCCGGTGCCCACGGCGGCCACTGCCAACCGGCGCTCGAGCTCAACCTCGTCGATGGCTGCATATTCCGCTGTGCCTATTGCGGCTTCGGTCGCACGATAGTCTTCTCGCTGGACGTCGAGCGGTTTGTGGGCGGCCTGGACGACGTCTTCGAGCGCCACCCGAGCCAGCGGCTCTACAAGTACAGCAACATGACCGATCTGCCGGCGTTCGAGCCTGAACTGGACGCGGTACGTCCACTCGTCGAGCGATTCGCGCACGAATCCGACCGGTACCTGATGTTGTTCACGAAGAGCGACAACGTCGATTTCCTGCGGGAACTCGACCATCGGGGGCGTAGCATCGTGAGTTGGTCGGTAAGCTCTGACACCTCCAGCAGGCTGGTCGACAGGGGAGCGGCAACGATGGACGAGCGCATCGATGCAATGGCGGCCACGCAGGCGTGGGGGTATCCGGTGCGTGCGAGGCTTAGCCCCATAGTGCCGATCCGCGACTGGCGGCGCGAGTATACCGAGTTGTTCGAGACGATGTTCGAACGCGCAATGCCGGACGTCGTCACCATGGAGCTACTCGGCTGGATGGACGTGGACGACCTCACGGCGCTCATCGACCGCGAGTTGCTCGATCCGGACGCACTGCGCGGGGCGGAGGACTCGCGAGAGGAACTCGCACAACACAGGTGGGGGCCGTTCACGCAGCAGACGCATGAGGAGGTGTACCGCTTCTGCATTGAGGCGGTGAGACGGCTTTCGCCTGGCACGCCGATATCGGTCTGCCACGGCACACCGGCGACGTGGGCCGCGCTCGGCGGCGCCATGAACATGGCGCCCGACAACTACCTCTGCAACTGCGGACCGATGTCGACACCAGGCGGCAGGTTGTATCGGGAGTGGTGGGGGTAGCTCTTCACCTCCCGCTTCGCCCCGTCTCCGCAAGTTGTGGGATACGCGAGACAATCTCGTCTCGTAGCTCCGACGATTCCCTGCCCGCACCCATGCCCCAGTCGCCGGTCCAGGCAGTCGCGTCCTCGATGCCAAGAAGCCCCACGCACATGCTGACGCTGTGTCCGATTGTCGCGAGTCCCATGACGTCGCTCTGCGGAATCCTCGGCGCCATGTCGAAGCCGACCCAGTCGGTCTGGCAGCCGACCGGATCGTAGCTGAAGCCGCCATCGGGTTTGGAGAACAGCTCGATCAGGCGCCCTACGCGGTACGCCGCCATCTTCAGAATCTCGTCGCGGCGATGGCCGCCGCTCTGGTCCAGCGCGAGGCACGCGATGTACCACTTGTTCCCCTCGTCGCATCCGCCGGTGCCCTCGTCGAGGTCGGGGCGGTAGAACTCGTCCAGTACGGCATCCATGATCTTCGCTGCGTGCGGCAGCGGCAAGTCGAGCCGGCCACGAATGAGCGGGAACAGCTTGAAGGTACAGTTGAGGCGGAATCGCTCGGCCGTCGATCGTCCACCCCAGAGCCCGGTCTCGGGGTCCTGAGTGTCGTAGAAGAACCGGAGCGCCTCGATGAGCGGATCGAGTGGCATCCTGCCCTGCAAGTACCACTCCAGCAGATAGGTGGCGATCCTCTGCCCGTGGCTGCCGGCGCCCCATGGCTCGGTTTCCCACGGGCGATCCCTGATCCACTGCACGGTCTGCTCGGGCGGGTCTTCGGCTTGAGGCCAACCGTCGGCGGGTCGTCGGGGCGGGAGTTCGTCGGCGTCGCCGCCGTACTGGACGAGAACGTGCCGGGCGTAGCCGGTGACGTTCTCCAGCATCGCCGGCGACGGCCAGGGCTCGTCGGCCGGCCAGTCGGGGCTCACGCGGTCCACCAGCGCCGGATCGCGGTACTGCGCGTTGCCGACGTACATGTCGCGCACCCACTCGATACCGCACCGACGGTCTTCGGCGGTTACGGTGCGGTCGAACAGCCCGACACGCTCCAGCCCGCCCAGTGCATTCGCCGTGGCCGCGACGTTGCCGGGTCGCGTGGTCTCGACCGCCCAACGCAACCGACAAGGGTGCTCGGGTTCGCGGATGCTGTCGATCCATCGCGCCACGTTCCGGAGCGCCCCGTCCATATGCTCGACGGCGCGATCGGTGAGGGATGCAAGCGTTTCTGCGTGGATTGGGTGCGATGCGCTCATCGTGCATCCTTTCGGCTGGTTGGGCCGTGCGAACGGCGCACACTGGTGGCTGGCGCGCCGGATGAGAGCGTGCGGTTGTAGATCGCCCTCACGTTCCCATGAACACATCGCGCACAGCTTCGAGATAACCATAGCCGTTCAAATCGTCGGGCTGCAAGTAGCTCGTCTCCGTCCATTCATTCCAGCTATTGATAGTGACCAGCGGCGCCTGTTGCGGGTGGGCATCGGCGTATCGCTTCACCATCTCCAGGGCCTTCCGAACGTTCGCCGGTGTATTGTTCTTGACGATTCCGGGGCGGAAATCGACGAAGCGTGGGTTGTTGTCCCAGCCGACGGACACATGCGGGAAGTACGGGATGTCGTATCCAGTGTCGCACTTGTCCCACTCCCCGAGGATGTCGGGAAGTATGTCGAGGTAGTCACGATCTGTGTCGGTGAAGTGGGCGAACTGGTAGTGCGTCTGGCTATCGAAGCCGATCTGGCCGACCACCTCGCGTTCGGTAGCAGCGATGCCCGCGTCGACCCCGCTCAGATTCATGTTGCCGACGCCCCAACTGGCCAACTGAAGATGCAGTCCCGTTAGCCCCGCCTGCACAGCCTGCTCCCGAAACCAGGCAAACGCATCGGCGGCGGCCGACAGACCGCCCAATCCCCCGATCAGGTTGTTGAGGTCGTAGATCATGAACACGGGCTTGCCATTGATGCGGTAGTAGGACGGGTGCGTGAAGTACCTCTGGATCAGCCTGCGACCGATGATCTCGAACTCCTGGCGGTCGACGGCGGCTTGCCAGATCACGTTGTCGTCGCGTCCGGACAGACGCACGTCCCACACGTTCGTCACGTCGTGGTTGGCCCACATGAGGTAGAACTTGACGCGATCATTGTTCGGTGCCTTCATATAGCCGTCGTTGAGGCAGTTCTCCAGGAACGGGCGACGGTCGTACCAGTACCAGTCGTAGATGAAGACGTTGACCCCATGGTCCGCAGCCGCGCCAATCTGCATCTCCATCACGTCGGAACCGGCCTCGTTGACGTAGCCCCAGAGTGGTTTGCGTGGCCAATCGTGCTCTGGGAACTTCCTGACGGCATTCCTGACCGATTGCCACTCCCCGATGCCCTCCGGCCAGAACATCCGTGTTCGTGGTTCGTCACCCGTGTAGGCGGGCCATACATAGGCCGCCACATCGTATTCCGTCGGCATGCAGCCTCCCCCGTTCACGGCTTCGGGAAGCTGACGTTCAGCATGGCCTCGACGTCCATCGGGTCGACGCCGAGATCTTGCTCGATCCGCTTCAGCACCAGTCGATCCGACTCCGGCTCGCCTTCGAGCGGAAGGGCGATCCGCCGGCCTTCGTCGAGGGCCGACTCTCGCGCGGCGACCTCCATCGTCATCGACATGAGCGCGTCGTCCTCGTCGAACTCGCTCTCCCGCAGATCCCGCGCGGCCAACACGAAATCGGCGACGTGGTCCATGATCGCCGAGCCGTACCAGTACCAAACGTGCGGCGCCGGAGTAGTCGGACGATACGGATTCTCGTGCTCTACAACGCCGGTCGGCAACTCGACGAACGTGCGGGTCCAAGCGCCGTCGGCTTCTTCGGTGACGATAGGGAACGCCTGATCGCTGACGCCAGGTCCCGTCGCCAGCGCGTCGTCGCTGCAAGCCCGCACCTCTGCATGCCCTTGCCACGGCTTCGGCGCGCTGTATGCGATGGTCCCTCTCTCTCCATGCCACTCGGTGTAGCCGGGGCGTGGATAGCGCCCCAGGAACCCCTTCGCGTTGGCAGCATGGTCCGCGACGAGCAGGTTGCCCGGGAATATGTAGAAGCGCGCACGGTAAGTCTCATGGTCGTGGTGGCGCTCCGGAGTGGAGTTGAAAAACGCTGTCGGCATGGTGTGCTCGACCGACTGCACCCATTCGGGGTGGCAGCCCGCAAACGCGATCCATCGCGAGTTGTTGTGGTAGCCGGTGTGGTCGTCGTAGCTGACGATGCGCCGGATCTCTCCGATGAACCCCGACTGCCTGATCTTGTCGACGATCCGGTCGATGGGGAACCGGAAGAAGTTCTCGGCCACGCGGACGACCACGCCGTTCTGCTGCGCCGCATCGGCCATCTCGCGGCCCTGGGCGAGAGTGCTGCACCAGCTTGTCTCGACGAGGTTGTGTATGCCGTGCGCCGAGAGGTAGCACGAGATCGAATGGTGAGACTCGACGGGCGTAATGACGAGCGCCGCCTCCATCGGGCGGTCGGCGACGAGGGTCCGGACATCGTCGTAGCGTGGCACGTCGAGCGCTTCGCCCAACTCGTCGGCGTGCTCCTTCACCGGGTCGCACACCGCCACCAAGCGAAGCCACGGCTCGAGCGCCTCGAAGAGCGGCCGGTAGATGGATCGGGAGCGCGTGCCGGCTCCGATGACGGCGACTCGCAACGGCTCACTGGGAACAACCGGCTCGTGCATGATCGGATTCCTTCCGCCCGGCCCGCGCCGGGGTCGAAGCGTACCGTTGGCGTGCGGGTGGCGTTCTGCCCGTTCGGAAGAGACGCCCCGGGCGGCTGTCAGATCTCGGCTGCAGGCGCCGAGATGCCGCTGTACCAGTCGGCCAGTTCCGATCCGATGAGGTGTGGGTTGTCTTCCTGCAGATAGTGTATCCCGGGCCCGATATCGACGGCCTTCAGGTTCTTCATGTGGCTCATGCACCAGGCCACTTGCGGCTCCCGGATGATGCCGCCGGGTGTGGCGTGGAAGAGCAATTTCGGCAGCTCGGTGTGCTGGAGCCAGTCGCTGTACGCGCTGACGGCCTCGTACACATCTCTGGGTCTGCCATCGATCGGTATCTCTAGCGGCCATTGCCTGACAGGTTTGCGGCTGGCAAGTGTCCTGTACGGCTGGGAATAGTAGTCCAATTCGGCCTCTGTGAGGCCCCGGGCGACAGCTTGCGGCAGGAGTCTCTTGACGAACACGTTCATCGCCACGATCATGAGCCAGCCGATGCCGGCCGTGCGGAACATCCTGAACCCGGCCCTGAAGGCCTTGGGGAAGTCGTCCCACCGTGCAGGCGCCACGATTGCTTCCATGAACGCCAGCCCTTTGACGTTGCCCTCGTGACGGGCCGCATGGTAAAACCCCAGGCCCGAACCCCAGTCGTGGACAACCAGCGTCACGTCTGTCAACCCCAGCGCCTCGATGAATCCGTCGACGTACTGCACGTGATCGTGGAAGCGATAGCCGATGCTCGGCTTGTCGCTCTGCCCCATGCCGATGAGGTCCGGCGCGATGCAGCGGCCCAGGGGCGTTACGTGCGGGATGATATTCCGCCATAGGTACGACGAGGTTGGGTTGCCGTGTAGGAACAGGATCGGGTCGCCCGATCCCTCGTCTACGTAGTGCATCCTGGACCCGTGC
>CAZSJP010000304.1:0-6221 GCA_964606675.1 uncultured bacterium | reverse complement strand
CTCGTGCCGTCGCCTGAAGCCCTCCGGATACGTCTCCTCGCGGCCGACGTCCATGAGCCCGGCGCGGAACATGCGCCGCAGCGCAGCCAGCACGTCTTTGTCCGTCCTGTCGACGGCAGCCTTCTGGTCGGGCGTCAGCATCTTCGGGTCGTACCACTGGCCCTGCAGCGACCGCGGAAGGCCTGCCAGGGCCGTCGTTGCATCCACCAGATACACCATGTCGTCGTTGCTGTTCGCGCAGAACTCCAACAGCCTACGTTCGGTCTGGCGCAGGTCTTCCGGTCGCTTCAAGTCGGCCTTTCCTGCCGGCATGTCGGGGTCCTCCGTCAGGTGTTCCGGGTTGGCTTGGCTCCAGTGGGTCGCTAACAGAATTAGCGTCGCAGCGACCCGTTCTGCAATCGCCGCAGAATGGCCGTCGGGTCTGCGGCCGGCCTCGAGCGGGGCCACAGCGGGACCGGATCGAATGGGTCGAAAAATAAGTAACGATACCCATTGAAGGGTGTTGATTCCTCCCGGGCATGTCGTATATTTCTAGGTGGTCGACCCCCGGTGCTGATTCGATCGGTCCGGCTTCGCTCAGCGCTGCGAACAGGAGAGTGTTCGGCATGATAGGTAGCAATGGTGACCTGGAGCCAGCGGACTCGACGTCCTATCTGGCTCTGGCGCGGCGTGTGAACCTCACGCGTCAGATCGTCGAGTTCCGTGGCGAGCGAAGTTGGGCGGCCGGTGGCAGCACGCTTGAGCGAGCGCGACAGTTCTTCGTCGCTCGCGGGTCGATACCCTATAGCCCCGACAAGCCGTTCGTGCTCAGCGAATCGAGCGATGAGCCGCTGCGAGCCGTCAGCGTCTTCTTCGGACCGCCCGGGTCTGAACAGGTGATCGTCTTCGCGCGTCGCCAGAACGCGCTCAACTACACGCTGATCCACCTGATCGGTACGGACGCTACGGAAGTCGACGTGTTTCCGCTCGACAGACGTTTTGGCAGCATGAAACAGGCCTCGGTGATGAGTCTGTTCGGGTGGCGCATGAGGTGGGGGACGTTCGACCAATACGTGAAGCCTGTGGAGTTCGTTCGAGACGAGGAGACCGAGTCGATCAAGATCGTCGTGCGGGTCAACGTCGCGCTCGAAGACGGACCGGGAAACGAGATGCCGGCACTGTTGTGCGGGCAGGTGGTCGACGAAGGCTACAGGTGGTCCATTGCCAAGATCGGTCAGGACAGCGATTGGTACCCAAGCCCGAACACCAAGCTGTTCCCGCCGGGGTACGAGCCGCACCAGGTGGACTTCGGCGAGAACACCGAGGAGTTCATCTGCAAGGGCCTCATCAAGACCGGCCCATCCGCCGGCAGATGGGCGGTGTGGAACGACCGATCGGAAGGCGACGGTTTCGCTCCGCTCGTCACCGATCTGGAGCCTGAGTCGATCGGTTGCATGGCTGTAGACAAGATGCGAGGCGACAAGACCATCTACACGTGCGCTCTGGGGCCCCTCTCCGAGCCTCACCCTCTGGCAAACAACACTCCCGCGATTCTTCTTTCGAGCGCGCGCGGCCGAATGGGCCTGGTGCCGCTGGAGGGCGTGGCGGACGTCAACAGCGTACTCGGCGTCCGCGTCGCAGGGTCGAGCAGCGGCATATTCCACTGCCTCAACCGTGGCCCGAGCGCCCGGCTCGTGGTGCACCAGAACGGCGTGCCGATTCGGGCAGAGTACGACGACGCCAAGCTCCACGCCTTCAACGCGGAGGAGTGCGACGACCCGTCGTCGACGATCCGCGTATTGACGGTCACGTCCGAGGACAACGAACGTTGCCTCATGCTGCGCGTGGCTGCGAGCACCGCATGGCCCGAGACTCTCGCCATGATGGACGCGCCCCTGGAGCAGCTCACCGCCAAAGCCGAACAGCAGAGGCAACTGTTCGAGGGAGTGGCGGAGAAGCGACAGGGCAGATCGCTGAAGGTGTTCAAGCTCGACGAGCTGCAGCCGAAGGTCAACAGGGCGACCGTGATGGACTGGTGGTCCTATGTCTCCGGCAAAGCTGAGACACACAACGGACGCGCCGTCGGGCCGCGCCTGACCCGCCGCGACGCGCTGGATCTGCTTGAGAATTACCGAACCGAAGATGGCGCCCTGGTGGTCGAACCTCTACTTTTGCCACTCGCGGACCTGTTCGGCGTCGACGTCACGGCCCAGAGCGGACTGGACGGCGACAGCGACTTTCAGCGCCTATGTGAAGACGTCCGCACGTACCTCAGCGAGAACAACCTGATGCTTCTGCGAGCGGACACCGACCCTGATTGCACCGAGGGTATGGACGACGTCGTCGTCGTACTGCATCCGGCTGCGCTCGCATGGGCGGACGCGGCCCAATCGGAGGAAGAGATGCTCGAGGCCGCCGGGGAATCCGCGTAATACGCGGCCTGTCGCTCTCTCACCGAGCGGCCTGTCGCTCATGGAGCAGCCGGCAGCTTCACGCGCGACCCGGCCGCGGCCACCTCGTCAAGGTCCATCTGGTTGAGTATGGCGATGGACTCCGCGTCCACTGATGCCGGCAACGTCTCGGGCAAGAGCGACGCCAGCGGCGCCTCTCGCTCCACGGTGACAACTCGCACCCGCACGGGTTGCGTAGCCAGCGCCTCCGGATCGCGCAATCTGCTGAAACCACCGATGCTCCGCATGATGTGCTCACCGTAGACGCCGTAGTCGTCCTTCGCGCACATCGCCGACGCCTCGAAGACCGTCTCGTCCAGGGCTATGTAGGTCCTCACCAGCGCGATGGTTCTGCCTCGGCTGGTGGCCTCGGCGCGCACTTGCCGTGCCGTCAGGCCGTTGATCTCCAGCGCCCGCCGACCGACGATGGTGACGCCGCGTCTGCCCTCGAGCTTGGCTGCCGCCTCCTCGGGCGACCGTGCATCGGTTCCGCGCAGGAATATCGCGCACTTACCCTCGGGTTCGACAACCTGCACGCCGGATGGCTCGTTGACGGTGTGCCAGCCGGCCGGCAATGGAAAGAGGAAGCGCATCGCCGGATGGAAGAACACGTCGCTCTCGACGAACCCTTGCCGCGGGTCGTCACCCAGGACTATTCCCTCGATCGCTTCGTAGAACCGATCCTGATTGTCCTCGGTCTGCCGATGGCCTTGGCGCGCCCACTCGGACGCCAGGCGGGGGATCGTGCGCTCTCTCTCGCCTGGGTCGGGGTGGGTCGACCGATGCGCGGGGATTCGCGCGCCGGCTCGTTCGGTGATCCGTTTGAGCGATTCGAAGAAGGCGGCCGCGTCGGCCGATCTGTAGCCTCCCATCGCCGCATACTCGACGCCGAGCCTGTCGGATTCGCGCTCATCGTCGCGGCTGTAACTGAGGAACAGGTACTGTGTCGCCATCCCTCCGATTTCAAGTATGTCCGATGCAGGTATGCCGAGTCGCTGGCCCAGGATGGCGCCACCCAACAGGCCGATCTGGCCTATCTTGCTCTTGAGCGCTCGCCTCGACGCATGGCGCCCGACCACGTGGCCGATCTCGTGGCCGATCACAACGGCGAGTTGCGCCTCGTTCACCAGGTGTGCCAGCAAGCCGCGCGAGACGTACACGTATCCGCCGGGCAGCGCGAACGCGTTCACCACGGGGCTATCCAGCACGCGAAACGTGAACTTCGTACCGCGGAACATCGGCGCGACGCCGGCCCTGCGCATGTGGCTCTCGGCGAGCATCGCCTCCCCGACCTCGGATACGTACGCGGCGACTTTCTCATCGCCGTAGATGCCGTACTGGGCCACGATCTGCGCGTCGGTCTCGCGCCCGATTCGCACCTCCTCATCCCACGAGTAGCCGTACGCTTCCCGTCTGCCGGTAACCGGGTTGACCGAGTACGCGCAGGCCCATATCGTGAGCGCGCTCACGACGAATATGAGTGCTTTGCGCAAGTTCATGATGTCTCCTCCGACTGCTGGGCGTCAGTTCCGTCTTCTCGCCACGCGACTCGTATGCCTCGTTCGGCGTCATCTCGCGACTGTGTCGGGTGCCACCGCGCCGTCCACCCCGACGGCGTCGGTTCTCGCTCGAATTGGTCGGCAGACTGCCACAGAAGGGCGCGACCACCTTCCTGCAACAGGTGGCCTGCCATTTCCAGCACGCCCGACGTATCGGCCACCGCACGCGCGGTCACTATGCTTGCCGCCGCGCCCGCAAGTTGCTCGATGTCCGACCAGACGGCTCCGGCGTTGGCGATCTCCAGTACCGTCACGGCGTGCTGGATGAAAGTCGCGCGCTTTCTGGTCCTCTCGACGAGCGTGAAACGCGCCGAGGGGCATGCGATCGCCAGTGGGATCGCCGGAAAGCCCGCTCCGCTGCCGATGTCGACTACGTTGGCGCTATCCCATCGGGCGGCTGCGAAGCCGGTCAGGCTGTCGAATATGTGCCGGTCGAACAGCTGATCGTAGTCGCGCGCGGAGACGAGGTTCAACCTTGCGCCGCGCTCCCGCAACAGCGATTCGTAGCGTTCGAGCCGCCTCAGTTGATGGGCATCGAGCTGGAGGCCCAGTCCGGCGAGCGCGTGTTGCGCGTCAGGTGGCCAGGGCACGCCGCGACGTCCGTCGTCTGCGTTCGAGTTCTATGTTCAGCACGGCGACGTCGGCCGGCGTGATCCCGGGGATGCGAGCCGCCTGCCCCACCGTCGCCGGACGAACCGACGCGAGCTTCTCTCTCGCCTCGGCCGAGAGCGTCGCGAGTGCTGCGAAGTCCACGGAGTCGTCTATCTTGCGCGATTCGAGCTCCAACTGCCGCGCGACGAACCGTCGTTGCCGCATTATGTACCCTTCGTACTTGATCTCCGTTTCAGCGCGGAACCGCTCTTCGTCGGTTCCTCCGACGGCCCGCTCGCACATCCGCTCGACCTCCGCCAGCGTCAGTTCGGGCCTCTTCAGCAATCTGTCGGCCGGCTGGGCCTCGTCGATCGGGCTGGTGCCGAGGTCTTTCAGAATCGCGTTGGCCTGGCGGGGCGAGGCGCGCAGGTTGCCCAGGTCGCTGACGAGCACGCTCACGCGACGAGCCTTCTCCGTGCGTTGGTCGCGCTCGGATGCGTCTATCATGCCCGCACCGAATGCGGGTTCGGCAAGGCGCGTATCGGCGTCGTCCTGCCGAAGCAGAAGCCGATGCTCGGCCCTAGACGTGAAGAGTCTGTATGGCTCAAGCGTGCCTCTTGTCACCAGGTCGTCTACCATGACGCCGATGTACGCTTCGTGGCGCCCCAGTACGAGCGTTGGGCGGCCCGTCACGCGGGCGGCGGCGTTGATGCCGGCCACGAGGCCCTGCCCGGCCGCTTCTTCATAGCCCGACGTGCCGTTGATCTGCCCGGCGAGGAACAACCCATCCACCAGCTTCGATTCCAGAGTTGGCCGCAGTTGCTCAGGGAACACGAAATCGTACTCGACCGCATAGCCGAACTTGGTGATCTCGGCGCTTTCCATGCCTCGCACGGAGTGGAGCGCATCGAGCTGCACGTCTTCCGGCATGCTCGTCGAGAAGCCATTGACGTAGACTTCGTCGGTGCCGCGGCCCTCCGGTTCGATGAATACCTGATGCCGATCTCTGTCCGGGAATCTGGCGACCTTGTCCTCGATGGACGGGCAGTACCGCGGCCCTACGCCCTCGATCCGCCCGCTGAAGAGAGGCGACCGATCGAAGGCCGACCGCAGCATAGAGTGCGTGTCGGCATTAGTCCACGTTAGGTGACAGTCGACCTGATCGAGAGGATCGCACTCGGGTGTTCCGAACGAAAAGTACGGTGGCGGCTCGTCTCCGCGTTGCGCGGTCATGGTGGCGTAGTCGACGGTTCGGCCATCGACTCGCGGCGGCGTCCCGGTCTTCAAGCGTCCGGTTCGGTGCCCGGCCGCACGCAGGCCGCCCGACAGCCCGACCGCGGAATCTTCCCCCGCACGTCCGCCCTCCGTTCGCGCGGAGCCTGTATGCATGAGACCGTCGAGGAACGTGCCGGCCGCGATCACCGCGGCGCTGCAACGGATGATCCCGCTCGTCTCCGTCGCGATGCCGACCATGGTGCCGTCCTCGACGACGACGTCTGTCGCCGTGTCGGCAACGACAGTCACCCGGGGGTCCGACTCGATCATGCGCCGTGCGGCAGTTGCATAGGCCCCACGGTCGGCCTGCGCCCTGGGCGACCACATCGCCGGCCCTTTTGAGCGGTTGAGCATCCTGAACTGGATG
>CAZSJP010000303.1:0-6225 GCA_964606675.1 uncultured bacterium | reverse complement strand
CTGCCGAATGTCGTGCATGCACACGTCGTCGATCAGCGGGATCAGCGGCGCCGTCATCGCGGAGAACAGCATCGAGAGCGCAATCGCCTCCGCGAGCGTATCGACAAGCAAGTAGGCCGGATAGAGCACTGCGCATCCGACGAAACCGCACACCATGACAAGCCGGCGCCGGCCGGTAACGTCGGCGATCGGTCCCCACACGAACGGACCGACGAGTGCTGCCAGTCCGAACAGCCCCATCACCCACCCGATCTCGACTTGGCTGAGCCCGACGTGGCGCGAGAAGTAGAGCGGCAGATACGGTGTCAGGACGCCGAAAGCGAAGAAGTGGGCGAAGTAGAGGAGGGGGTATCTCATGGGCGATCCACAGGGAGTCGATACGCATCAACGGGAGAAGCGCAGGCTTGGGATGGGGCACGTGAAGGCGGTGGCGGCAGGGACGGTGTCTCGCCCCTGCGGCCACGCTGCCCGCCCGAGCTAGACGATCAGCTCGATGGTCACGATCTTCTTCTTCGGCACCGACAGCTTCAGCTCTTTGCCGTCAGGCTGGAGTTGTTCGCGGCGTTCCTCGTTGAGGTTCGTCGCCCACGCTTCCTTGATGTCCTGCCAGAACGTGATCGACCCGTCGATGGTCTCCCACGTCGGGTTGAACACGCGAAGGATGAGGCTGTCGCTTCGTTCGGCCTTCTTCAAGGCCGACAGCGCCAAGTTGGACGGCTCGATCTCCAAGAAGCTCATCGTCGTCGGCAGGTCGCCACCATGCGGACCTATCTGCGCCACTTCCAGCGGCAAGTTGACGTGGTCGGCCTCGTTGTAAACCTCGGCTTCGACCCAATCGCCTGCATGCGGGAAGATGTTGTATTTGAACGACATCTCGCCCGGACATTGTGCGAGCTTCATCTCCGGGTAGATGTCGTACCTGTCCAGAATCGGCGGCTGACGGAACGTGAACGCGCGGAACAGCGTGATCGCGACCGTCCTGTCGTCGTCTGGGATCGACTCGTACTCGCGCATGCCCTGGTTCAGGAACGCGATGCCGTTCTCGCCGTCCGAGAAGTCGACGAAGCGGTGCATCGGCAGAACCGGGTTCGGGCGGCCCCAGTAGTTGTCGTCCGGCCCGATGACCACGTCGCGCGAGATCACGTCGAATGCCGCTTCCGAGTCGGCCGTCTTGGCCTTGATGCCGGTCGGGAAGCAGACTCGCAGACGATGATTCTCGCACTGGTTGTCGACCGTGGTCTCGACCTCGACGACCTTCGCGCCTTTGCGGAGCGTGAAGACCGACCGCACGACCATCTCTCTCCGGCGCTCCGTGCGGCAAGTCGCCCTCGGCAGACGCATCTGCGCGCGCGGCTTCTGGCCGGTGTAGGCCTCGTCGTAGACGTAGTCGAGCCCTTCAGGGATCATCATGTGATACTCGATGCGGAATCGCGCCAGGACCGGGCCGTCTTCCATCTGCGCTATGTAGACGTTCGCGCCGTGGCTGGTGATGGTCTCGTTTCTGTCGGGCGCCAGCAGCATCCACGAGTGCCCGTTGTCGCCGGTGTCTTCGAGGTAGTGCATGCCGTCGAACTCGGCGCCGGTCTCCTTGTTGACGATCTTCAGCGTGCCATCGGAGTTGAGCTTCACCTTGAGGAACTCGTTCTCCATCTGGTTGACGCCCGTGACCATCCTGCCCATCGGCTTCAGGACGACCTCTTCGTGCTGCACGCGATAGGTCCTGTATCCGAACGCAGGGATGTCCTTGGCCTCGAAATGCACCTTCGCGCGCTCGCTGTGAAGCTGCAGCGAGACGTCGCGCAGGTTACGCACGAGCGTCCCCCACGGGAAGAACTCGACCTCCTGCACCTTCACCGCATTGCCGTTCTCGTCGCGGATCGTGAAGTCTTCGTAGTCGCAGTCGTCCGGCAGATCGATGCTCGCGCTGACGACCTCGCTACGCGCGAACGGCGACGGGTTGAACACCGTCAGCCCGACCTCGTTCTCGGCCATGCCGCTGTTGTCCACGCGCACCTGGATCTTCTGCAGCGCGCGCCGGAACACGCCGGACGAGAAGATGTTCGCCTGCTCGCCGCGGGCGATCATGTCCTTTTCCATCTGATCGACACCCGCGCCGCAGATCGTGTCGTGCGGGTGGTTCTTCATGACGTTGTCCCAGCATTCGTCCAGGACGGCCGTCGGGTAGTCGGCGCCGAGGGTCGAGGCGATGGCCGAGAACGGCTCGGCGCGACGCTGGATGTTCTGCTCGTTCGAGGCGTTCATCAGCTTGATGCGCACCCGGCTCGAAATCACGTCGCCGAACAGGTGCGTCCACTTGCCGACCGAGTTCGGGTTGCGGCTCTCGCCTTCGATCACCTCGGGCTTGCAGCGACCGGCGGCGATCTCTTGCTTGATGAGGTCCATGTAGTCGCCGAGGCTGCTCTGCTTGATCGTGTGGCCCGGCAGGAACTTCTTGGTCTCTTCGATCAGGCTGACTTCGCGCTTGTCCGGCTCGGAGCTATCGAAGCCCTGCATGCTGGCGATGTACTTGGTCGTGAAGTGCTGCGACTCGTCTCTGAGCAGCTTCTTCGCGCCGATCTCGATGTTCTCCGTGTGCCAGCCGGTCAGGTCGGAGTCGCAGATGTAGAAGTGCGCGTTCTCGTGATGATCGCCGGCCAGCTTGAACGGCAGCGACCCGCGCTTCCACTCGTAGAGCGCCTCGTCGCGGCTCATGTTGTAGGCGACCATCCGGAACAGGTAGAAGAAGTAGCTGAACCGGGAAAGCGCACCGAACCGCGTGCCGACGAGTTCGCTACCGTCGGGGCCGCGCATGATGAACTCGGAGTATTTCGTGTTGATGCCGCGGTAGAAGATGATCGTGTCGATGTCGAAGCCCTGGTAGATCTGCGGCATCTGGCTCGTCTGGCCGTAACCGAACGGCGTGTAGCCGACCTTCGTCACGCCGCCGAGGCTCTCGGCTACTTTGTGGCCGACGACGAGGTTGCGCACCAGCGCTTCGCCGTTGACGATGTACTCTTCCGGGAGCGAGCACCACGGACCGATCAGCAACCGGCCGCTCTTGACGTGCCGCTCGACCTGTTCCCGGCGTTCGGGGCGGAAATCGAGGTAATCCTGGACGCAAAGCGTCTGGCTGTCCATCGTGAACGAATGATACTCCGGCTGATCGTCCAACAGATCGAGCATGTTGTCCATGAACTCCAGCAAGAGCAGCCTGGTCTCGGCGGAGGGGTAGACCCACTCGCGATCCCAGTGCGTATTGCTGATGATATGGATTTCCTTCTCGTCGTATTCGCTCGCGTCGGGCAGATTCTCGTCATACCAGCCTTGGTCGGGCATGTCGCCTGCTCCTGTTCTGGGGTAGGTTATCGCTCTGCGGTCGCTGGATAAGCTATCGGATACCGCGCTGTCACCCGGCGTCTCTCGGCCGGAACAAGTGAATATAGCACGAGGCCGAGGCGGGACGAAGGCGGAGACGTCCTGCGCGAGAGATATCGCCGCTGAATCGGATGCGCCGTTGCGCCCCCGCCTGGAATGCAGTATCATGCGTGCAATACTTGCGCCCGCATTCGGCGCGACACTCGCTGTCGGAGCAGGCGGCTTCTACCTAACACGGAGGAGGTATCCCGTGAGACGAGTCAGCTTGGTGTGCATGCTGGTGGCGATGACGCTGGTGGCGTTCGTCGGCACTGCCACGTCGGCGGATTTAGCCGTCAAGGCCGACCTCGGAGGCATATCGATGACGTTGGGGATTGGTGAAATGGTTGAGGACTACGACTACGGCGTCGTGATCGGCGGCGGCGTCAGCTTCGGCAAGCTCGCGGTGGAAGGACGCTTCAGCCGCGGCCTGAGGTCGACGATCTCCGAAGGCGGCTTGTCGGCCGGCGAAGAAGACGGCGCTCTCGACCTGAAGAACCAGGTCATCGCAGTCATGGTCGGCTACTCGCTCTAGGCAGTCGCCGCGTACGCAAAGGATGAAACGTCACATGATCGTCAAAGCACCACTCGTCGCCGCCCTGTTGGCGGCCGCCCTCGTCGCGATGCCCGAAGTTGCACGCTCGCTACCACCGACCACGTACGCAGTGAAGGCCGGCATCGGCCGCAGCACGTTCGGCGGCGGCGACTCCGACAACGCCGAGAGCGCACTCAGATTCCCCGCCGGGGTGAGCGTCGACATCCCCGTCGACTGGAAATACCGGATACGCCCCGAGGCCCTGTTCACGCTGAAGGGCGCCACAACGGTCCGAGAGTTGGGCGGCAAGACGTATCGGACAGCCTACGAGCAGTCGTATCTGGCGTTCCCGCTGCTCATCAAGGCCATGTTCGGGCATAACGCCGCGACAACGCGGTCGTTTGTGTTCGCGGGTCCGTTCGTCGCCGTCGCCCTCCGCAACAGGGCCGACCTGACCATCGACGGCGCGGCGTCGTCGGTGGCGTTGGACGAATACATGAGGCGTTACGACTACGGCATCGTCCTCGGCGGCGGCATCTCATCGGGCAGACTGTCGCTCGACACCCGCTACAACCTCGGCCTCGTGAACATACTCGACAAGGACAAAGTCACGCGCGACTACGGTAGCGCCACCGGCGCCGACCTCACCAACCACATGATCTCCGTCATGGTTGGGTGGGTTGTCTTCTGAGGGGGTGGCGGTCCTGTGCTGGGCGATGCGCGCTACTCGGACAGGTAGCGCTCGACTCCAGCGTTCAGCCTCGCGGCGCGGTCTGCGGTCATGTGGGCGGGTATCTCGCGGTAGATGTCGGTGATGTCGCCCATGCGGTCGCGTATGCGCTCGCAGAATGCCCGCGCCGTGAACCTGTCTCCTTCGGTGACCTCTAGCCGCTCGCACCACCGCAGGTCAATCGTCAGATTCCACGCCCCCTTTGACTCCGGCGCGCCGGGGCGATACGACGTGTCGATAGTGTCGACGCACCCACCTTCGACGTTGTGCATGCACGGCCCGCATATGTCGTCGGCGCCGAGCACCAGCACGAGCACCGTCTCCCGCTCCCGCAGCAGCAACTCCGCCACTGTGTGAAGCGCATGGCCATACGGGTGCGGATCGAACAGCGGGACCTTCTTGACGGACGACTCCTCCCCGCCACAACGCAGCGGAGTTCCTGGGCGGCGTGAGCCGCGCGTGGAACTCCCAACGTGCGCGTCAGCGCACGACGTCACGATATCGACGAAGTGGTGCGGTTTGATGTGGAGGGGGGTGGGCATGGAGATATCCTGCTGCGGTCCATGTCATACCGGGCCGGCTTCATCGATGCAGGGACCTCACACGAAGGATCCCCTGGCCAACGCGCTATCTGCATCGTACCAAGCTGCTTTCACGAAGTTCTGCAACTCGCTCGCGAACTGCCACACCACATTGTGGTCGATTGGGTGCGCGCTGTGGTGCCCCTTGACGGTGTCGTAGTCGTTGCGCTTGCCGTACGGCAGCCTTTTCGCGTGCCGCATGAGGAAGACGTTGTCGATGGCGGTCAGCCGGCAGTCTTCGGGCTCCATGTCAAGGTACTCGACCAAAAGGTAGTAACGGGACATGGGACATCCCTGCTTGAAGCGCGCCGCTGTGCCCGCAGCCTCTTGAAACATGGTCTTGTCCAAGTTGACCTTGCACTCGGCGGCGAGGACCGCGAGAGTGAGGGCACCGGATTGTGTCCGGTCGTTCGGGAAGTTCGTGTCCGACGAGAATTTGTAGAAGACCGGCGCTCCAAGTGTGAAGTCCGCGTCCTTCTCCTTGATCTCGACCCTAGGTCGTCCGCCGAGCTCGTGGATAGAAGAAGGAGTGAACGCGAGGGACATGAACGCGCGCTGGGGACCGACACAGAGATCGAATTCGGGAAGCCCGTCGAGCACGCCTGGATCAACCAAGTAGACGAGAAACTCCTCGATCACCGAATTGTCCAGCTTCATCTGCCCCTTCTGCCGAGTGAGGAAATCGGAACCGCACTTGGCGATCAGGTCGACCTCAAGCGTGTCCTTGTATTCGTTGAGAAGAGTGGTCAACTCCCGCACGCGCTCACGCCCGGTCGAATTCAGTGCGCCTGACTGTGCCACCCATTTGTCGTATGCCGATACGGCCTCCTTCAGAAGCTCAATGTCTGCATCTGAGCACTTCCCGTTCGCCAATGCGGCAGTCAGCTTGTCTTTGTGCGGGGTCTGGGGCACTAGATGTGGAATGTCATGACGTTGTCACCACCCAAGCTGAGGAAGTTGATGAT
>CAZSJP010000302.1:0-6230 GCA_964606675.1 uncultured bacterium | reverse complement strand
GTTGTTGCGCCCGGAGGACGGCGTCGAGCTTCCCGCGACGATGCTCTGGCGCGCCGACGGAGAACCTGCACCGACTCTTCTGCACTTCGACGATCGAGGCAGGGACAGGCTCATACGGAGCAACGGCATACTCGCGCAGGCAGTCGGGTTCGTCGACCGCAGCGGCGCGACGTGCAACCTGGTCTCGGTCGACTTGCGGGGATGGGGCGACACGGCGATGGCCGTATACCCGTACGAGGTCGCGGGATGGGGCGGCACCGACCGGTATGCCGCATACACCAGCGCCGCACTCGGCGATCACGTGATGGGAATGCGGGTGCGCGACGGCCTCGCCGCACTGGCATTCGCGCGGGAACGGTCGAACGGAGCGCAGATCGTGGTGAGCGGATGCGGGCTTGGCGGCCTTGTAGCGCTACACGTGGCGGTGCTCGACGAAGCCTGCGCGGGTGTCGTGGTGTGGGATTCGCTCTACTCGATCCGGTCGCTAGTGGCGGCAGATGGGTACCCCTGGCCGGCCGATGCGTTCGTGCCCAACATGCTTCTCGCCTATGACCTTCCCGACCTCGCAACCACCATCGAGGCGGACGTCGCGGTACTGAATCCGCTCGATGGTGCCGGCAAGGCTCTGCACGAGGCCGCGATTACGTCCGAGCGTGAACGGCTCGGCCCCGGCGTGCGCGTCGACGCCGCCGACGAGGCGGGCGTGCAGGCTGCGATCCGGGCGTTCATCCTGGGCGCGTAGGCGAACAATAACGTCCGGGCCGGCTCGGGGAGCGCCGGCGCCGGCGCTACATTTCATCCGATCGGCGGCCGAGGAGTGCTCGCGTGCCGCGGAGATGCACAATGAACGTGACGATGCAGATCCGGTACGGCGTCGTGCATGGCCGAGTCTGCATCGGGAAAGGACCTCGTCGCTTTGACATCGCTTGCCCTACGAGCGCTGACGACTGCCGCACTGCTCGCGGCAGCCCTCCTCACGCCCTCACGCGCCGGAGCACAGCCCGAAGTCGATCCGGCGGCTACCGGGCACCCTGTGCTACCCGCCGTCTACGTAAGCACGCCACCGGTCATCGACGGCCTGCTGGACGATCCGGCGTGGTGGCAGGCGACGGCGCTGGATGGATTCTACGTGCCCGACCTCGACCGTGAGCCGTCCGAGGTCACGAACGTCTGGGCGGCGGTCGACAGCGCCAGCCTCTACTTCGCGATTCGCTGCTACGACGCGCAACCCGACCTCATCAGCATGGAGCAGACTCGTCGTGGCAGCAAGCTCTGGACGGACGACTACATCGAGATCGGGCTGGACATCGAGCATCTCCACCGCTGGCGAGGCGTTTACGAGTTCCGAGTGAACCCTCGGGGCACGCAAGACGAAGAGATTCCCGATGGCAGCGCCAGCAAGATCGAGTGGCGAGGCGACTGGGTGGCGCGGGCTCGGGTCGACTCGCTGGGATGGACGGCCGAGATCGCCATCCCGCTCATCATCTTCAACCGCCCAGCCGGAGAGCATACGGTCGGCCTCTCGTTCAGCCGCTACACCCAGCGGACCCGCGAGCGCGCTCGGTGGCCGAACATGGGCAAGGACTGGGACCGCACCCGGACCGGAGACTGGACGGGGATCGCCTGGCCCGAGCGGACCGTCCGACCTACGATCATGCCCTACGTCGTGGGCACCGGGGCCATCCGACGATCTGCGGCCGGCGAGTGGAGGATCGCCGATGAGGACGCCTATGCGGGCGTGGACGTCAAGTACACCACGGCCAGCGGCATAGCCGTGGTCGGTACGGCATACCCGGATTTCCGAAACGTCGAGAGCGACATACTGGACCTCGACTTCTCCTACACCGAGCGATATAGATCCGACCGGCGGCCGTTCTTCCAGGAAGGGCACGAGTATCTGCCCGAGTCGTGGATGATGTACACGAACCGCATCGGCGAGACGTACGGCGGTCTGAAAGCCTTCGGACAGCTCGGAACACATCGCATCGGCTTTCTCGACGCGTACGACCGCAAGCGCGTGAACCACATGGCGGCCAAATGGCTCTGGCAACCGGAGACGCGGCTCGAAGTAGAGTCCAATGCCGTATGGCGACACGGTGACGAAGACGCGGCGGTGCGATCAGGCGTGGGGCGGGCGTCGGACCACGTGATGCTGGTCTCGCACGTCACGAAGGGCCGCCGATCCGGAGGCTCCGACGTCAACCATCGTCTGCAGGGCGGCTTCACCCGCACACAGAGCGATACGGGCAACGGGTATAACTTCGAATACCACTACGAGCGCTTCAGCAATCGGATGGAGTTGGTCGCCAATTTCCGGCAGCTTGGTCCGGGATTCGTCCCTGTGAATGGCCTCTTGGACCCTCAGGACACGGACCAGCGGGACGCCATGGTGCGGTTCGAGTACTACCGGGAATACGACAGAGAGTGGTTCCGCAGGTGGGGCATGTGGTGTTCGGTTCAGCGCGCGCAGCGGTTCGACGGCGACCTCTACAGGCAGAGCGCCAGGCTGTCTGGCTGGACGGACGCTACGGCCAACACCGGTGCCTGGGCGGCCGTCGACGTCGAGAAGCGTCCGCCGTACAACGACCGCACGATAGTGGCCGAGTTGTGGTGGAACGGCCAGTCGCTCTACACCGGAGGCTCCCTCTCCGGCACATTCGGGAAAGTCGGCGGCTCGGACTTCCTGCACGTCGGGCTCGGCCAGGGCGTCCACCCGTTTCGCTACGTCACGATGGAGCTTCGCGGCCAGTATCGCCGGAGGGTATTTCCTTTCGGGCACACGGATTACCCGGACGGCCACACCGAGGAGCGCTATTGGGCCGTGGCGACAATGCAGTACGACATCACGCCCGAGCACGTGATCTCGGGGCGGATAACCTACAACGACGATGGTACCGGTGAGGACCGCTGGGAATGGACCAACTTGCGCAAGCGGCTCAACGGCTACGCAACCTACCGCCAGGTTGTCAGGCGCGGCCTGGACCTGTTCCTCATATTCGGCGATCCGAGCGCGTCGACCTGGGTGCGCAAGTTCGCGCTCAAGGCGGTCATAGTCATCTGACGTTAGTGCGGCGACACGCGGCCCCGCGCCCCGTGTGGCCTTGATCCGCGTCGGAGCCGTCCGTACCGTCCAATCGATGGCCGGAACCAAACTTGAAGGATCGGTGGATCGGAACGGGAGAGGTATAATGTCCAATGAGAGGCTGCGCTGCGTCGTCGTCGGCTACGGCGGGCTGAGTAGAGCGATGCGTCCGTTGCTGGGAGAGCAGCCGTGGTTCGACGCGGTAGGCGTGGTCGACATAGACGACGACGCTTTGCGACGCGGCGAGTCGGCGCTCGGAGTGCCGAGATCGGCTACGTACCGCAAGCTGGCCCCGGCGCTGGCCGAGCTTTCGCCCGATGCCGTGATCGTGAACACACCGTCGGAGTGCCATTTCGAGCTATCGAAAGAGGCGCTCGAAGCTGGCGCACACGTCCTCGTCGCGAAGCCGGTCACCAACTCATTCGAGGAGGCCGTCGAGCTTGTCGACGTTGCCGACGCTTCGCCCGGCACGCTCTCGGTCGGCCAGCAGATTCGCTACAACCGCCACTACACCGCGGTGCGCAAGTTCGTCGAGTCCGGACGGCTAGGCGATGTCGAGGCAGTCTGGTTCATGAACAGCAAGCCGCGTCCTAACCCGGCCAATCTCAAGGAGATGGACCAACCAGCTCTCTACGAGAACGCCTGCCACCACTTCGACTCGTTTCTCTCGATCCTCGGCGACGCGGTACCGGAGTGGATATCGAGCGACGGCTTCATCCCGTCGTGGTCGCCATACACCGGACCGTGCATGGCCAACGCGCTGATCAGGTTCAGTCGGGGCCTCCACATATCGTACCACGGTGGGTTCTCGTCGCAGTCGACCATGTACGAGTTCCGCCTCGAGGGAACCGAGGGAGCGCTTTGCTGCCACGGCCTGCACATGTCGAACGACACCATGAGCTACGAGTTCGCGCCGGCGCTCGGGAAGTTCGCGGACGCGCCCATCGACGCCGACGTGCCGCTCGTCAGGCCGTTCGTTCCGCTACTGGAGATCTGGTACGACTACCTTCGCGGCGGCCCGGAACCGCCGTTCAGCGGCCGGAACAACTTGCGGGTCTTCGCATTATTGAGCGCGGCTATACAGTCGATTGAGGAGGGCCGGCCGGTGGAGGTCGCGGGCAGTCCGAGGTTCGCGAAAGCGTTCGGCTAGCGCGCGCGAAGGCGCGAAAGCAGGAGTAGCACGATGGATCGTTACGAGGTGAAACAGAACGTCCCGGGCAGGTCGGCGGCACATTTCGTTCTCGACCATCGCGCAGGCCGGATACTGGGCGCGTTCGGGACCAGCTTCCACAGATCGTGGGTGTATCCGCTCTATACGCCGTCCGGGCTGACCGTGATACGGGAGTTCCCGTTCGACCACCCGTTTCACAACGGGCTGTTCGTGGCGCAGAATCCGGTCAAGGTCGGCGTCCGCGAAGGGAACTTCTGGGCCATCCCAGTCAGGCGCTCGGACGACGACCACATAATGGCTCACGTGGGTCGGATGGACCCGCAGGACCCGCTCGACATTCGATGCACCGACGACGGCGTGACCTTCGAGCTTGGGTCGGTCTGGTTGGACGAACACGCCGAGCCATTGGTCGACGAGAGGCGCACGACGCGGTTCTACAGCCTCGACGACGCGACAGTGTGCGAGGTGACGAGCACCAAGATCGCCTCGTACGGCCCGGCGGAGTTCTCGCAGACCAAGTTCGGCTCGATAGGGCTGCGCGTCGAGGAGCGGCTGCTGCCAACGACGGGCGGCGAGGTCGTCGCGGCTTCGGACGGCGCGCTCAGGCGGGGTACGGCCGAAGACGTCGCCAACACCATGGCGTGCGATTTCGTCGCGTACGAGGCCGAGCCTGTCGGCCTTGAGCGTTTCGGCGTCGCGATGGCGATCGCCGACAGCTCCGCCTCGCCCGACCGCACGGGACCATGGTTCATACGCGACTACGGCATGGCCATGTTCAACGCGACGCAGAACGAAACGATCCCCGTCGACGAAGGCGGCGAATGGACCGCGTCGCTACGGGTCGTGGCCTACGATGGACCGATCGACCCGGACCGCGCGAAGGCATGGTTCGGCGAGTGAGATGCCCGGTAGAGCCTGAGGGCCACTAGTTAGCGCAGGAGAACCAGATGACCGATCGCGAGCGATTCGTGAGGACGATGGCCGGAGAGCCGGTGGACAGAGTGCCGTTCATCAAGGTGTTCGGCGGTACCAATTCGGTGCTCCCCCATTGGGAAGACGAGCATCCCGGCATATCGAGCGAGATAGACGAGATACTCCGGTTCGACGGGACGTATCGCGGCTGGGCAACGACGCCGGTGAACTTCTGGCTGGCGCCGGTTGCCGAGCCGGTGATCGAGGACGAGACCGAGTCGGGGTTCACGCTCAGGCACGCCGACGGAACTGTCGAACTCCGGCGGAAAGGCGACTTCCACCATCAGACCATCGAATGGCCCGTGAAGACCCGAGCCGATTGGGAACGCGTGCGCGACGAGTACCTGCAGCCGGACCACCCCGATCGCTTTCCGGCCAACTGGACCGATCTGGTGAAGGAGTACAGCGAGCGGACGTATCCGCTGCAGCTCACTCACGGCGGCGTCTACGGCTTCGGGCGACGGTTGATGGGCGACGAGCGGCTCTGCTTCGCCATGTACGACGACCCGGGCCTCGTGCACGAGCTGATGGACTGGTATACCGAGATGATCCTCGGCATCTGGACCAAGATGGTTGCCGACGTGCAGTTCGATCTGGTCGAGTTCTGGGAGGACATGGCGTCGAAGAACGGCAGCATCATCTCGCCGGCCTCGTTCCGCGAGTTCATGACGCCGAACTACCTCCGCGTGGCCGCTTTTGCGAAAGAACACGGCGTCGAGATCGTACTGGTCGACTCGGACGGCTACACCGACGACCTGGCCGAGGTGATGATCGAGTCGGGCGTGACGGCCATGTACCCATTCGAAGCCGGCGCCGGGTCCGACCTGGCCGAGGTCCGGAGACGATATCCGACCCTGGGGATAATCGGCGGCCTCGCCAAGGAGTGCATGATCCTCGGCAAGGAAACGATCGATGCGGAGATCGACAAGGTCGAGAGCTACATCCGGCTTGGCAGGATGATCCCGGGCCCCGATCACTTCGTGCTCTCGAACGTGTCGTGGGAGA
>CAZSJP010000301.1:0-6231 GCA_964606675.1 uncultured bacterium | reverse complement strand
AAGCGGCGAGGCGTGGAGCCAAAGCCCCACGCCTCGTAGCGTACATTGGACGACCTCGGGGCCGCGTCTACCTCACCAGCAGCATCCTGCGGACGATCGATGCGCTCCGGCTCTTCAGTCGGTACAGATAGACGCCGCTGGCAACCTCGCGTCCGGCGAGATCGCGACCGTCCCAGACGATCACGTGGTGCCCGGCGTCGACCGTCTCACCGACAAGCGTCCGCACGAGCTGGCCGGACGTCGAGTAGACAGCCAACTCGACCGCTGCGGCCTCGGGCACCGCGAACCGGATCGTCGTCGACGGATTGAACGGGTTCGGCGCGTTCTGGGAGAGGGCGAGCTGGGTTGGTAGCGGCACCTCGCCGCCGACACCGTCGATGACCGCGACGATGGTCGCCAGCTCACCTTCATTGCCGCCGAAATCGACTGCCGCGATGCCGTAGATGCGATTCCACTCCACAGCGAATGACGTGTCGACCGTCGTCAGGTAAGGCACGTCGCCGAAGCCGATGCTGCGGAGGTGCGCCTGATATACCACATAGTGCTTCACGCCGGACTCGGGTGCCGGGCTCCAGACAACCCTGTTCGCAACCAGCTTCGGACTACCCGGCGCGGACGGCGCGAGATTGTCTACGGAGTAGCCGCCGGCAATATTCGAGTCCGTAAATGTATTCGGGTCGTTCGTGTGGGCGGTCACCATGAAGTCGTGCATGCCGTCGGTGATGGACATCGAGTCGTAGAGCGTCTCCGCCACATAGTAGTACGACGGCAGCTTCCGTGCGGGATGATCTGCAAGCCACCCCCATACGTGCTCTGCCGTACCCGACCTCGCGACGCGATATACGCCACCTGCATCTCTAGCTGCGTCGGCGGGAAGCGCACGCCAGACGCTGTAGCGCGGCATGGTGCTCATGTCCGTGTCACCCGCCGCGGCGGTCCATTCGAGAATGACGCTCCCGCCCTGGTCGTTCGGAACATCGCGGACAACCAGTGCGAGGGGTGGCCCGTACGGGAACGCGCCCATGTCCACGCCGCCCGCACCCGCGCCGATGCATGGCGAACCCGCGCTCAGGTGGTAGTCGCCATGCACTCCGTCGACGAAGAGCGGATCGGCGTCGATGTTGCCGGCGAGTATTTCGCCGTCCTCAATGTCGCTGGACGCAACCGTGATGACTGCCGTGCCGTCATCGCCGACCTCCGGTTTGCTGTTGCCCCATAGGATGCTGTTCTTGATGTACACTTCCCCAGTGTGATCCACGAAGATGCCTCGGTAGCCGCTGTTTCCTGTCATAGTGCAGTTGACGATGATGGCTTTGGCGTCGTTGATGGTTATGCCGCCACCATGGTTGGGGCAACTATTGTTGGCGACGACGCAGTTCGTCAGTATCGCCGTAGCGCTGCTGTAGACGCTTATGCCGCCCGCGTTGTTGCTCGTTGAGTTGCCACGAATGACGCAGCGTGTCAACGACACATGAGAACCTCCGTAGAGGACGCGCATTCCGCCGCCCCAAGTGGCTGAGTTGTCGGATATGATGCAGTCCGACATGATAGCTGAGGCGCCTGCCGTCACACTCATCCCGCCGCCGCCGTTTGCTCTGTTGCGCGTCACTACCACATCATCCATCCGGACTCGGCTGCCCGATCCCGTCACGAGAAGAGCTCCGCCTTCCTCTTCAGAGCCAGTGCCGTGCGAGTTGGCACCGCTCAGCACTGCGAATGCGATGGTGCTGCTGTCACCACCCGACATGAGGATGCCACCCCATTCGGCTGCCGTTCCCTTGATGAATCGGATCGAGTCGGCCGCCGTGCCGACCGCGTGCAAGGCGCCGTTGACGATGAACTGCACGTCGGCGTCGAAGAGTACGTCCACGCCCGGCTCGACCTTGAGAGTGTTGTTGGAGGGGACGGTGACCGCTGCCGTCACATGGTAGGGGCTCAGGCCAGGCTTCCAGGTGTCGATGGTTACAGCGCCGCCGACCACCGACGGCTCAAGTGTCTCCATGCTATTCAGGTAACCACCGTTCGCCCCGCCGATAATGCAGACCTTTCCCCCAACAACTGCGGCTCCCGCCGCGTACCGCGCGTGCGTCATGGTCGGGCCGCTCAGCCAACGCCCAGCGGCAGGATCGTAGAAGACGGTGCTCGACTGAGCCGTCGACCCCGTGATTCCGCCGGCTACGCAGAGCATCCCGCGGATAGCTGAAACCGCTGGGTGGCTGCGCGCCGTGGGCATCGGTGGCCCGGTCGACCATTCATCTCCCAGCCGGGCCGCAGGGTCGTAGATCTCGAGGACATCAAGGCGAGCGCTGGAGGCGTTGCCGCCGCCGACGACGTACAACTTGCCATCGATCGCTGCCGCGCCCGCCTGCATCCTGGGCGTGGGCATCGGCGTCGCGATCGTCCACTCCTCACCGGATGGTGCGGAGGGGTCGAACACCTCAAGGGTGCCCAAGTACTCGCCGTCGCCGTCACCCGAACCTCCGATCAGGTACAGCTTGCCGTCGATCACGGCGGCTGCCGGCGCATTGCGCGCGGTAGGCATCGACGGACCAATCGACCACTCCTGCCCCGGCGCGGCCGTGGGGTCGAAGATCTCAACAGTGTCAACGCTTCCGCTACCGTCTCCACCTCCGACCACGTACAGCTTGCCGTCGAGGGACCCGGCTGCGGCGGTGTTCCGAGGTGTCGGAACTGCTGGCAGACCCGTGGTCCACTGGCCAGTCGAGGCGTCGTACATCTCCAGAACGTTCAGTGGCCCCGGTGGGTTTCCCCGCCATCCCGTGGCAACGTAGACGTGGTTCCCGATGGCCGCCACAGCCGGATAGGTCCGCGGCCCATTGGGCAGGTTCGGCCCGGCCACCCACGTTTGCGCGTAGGCGCCCTGCGCGGCGAGCAGCATGCCGCAGGACACCCTCATCGCCAGCGATATTCGTACGGTAGAACGCATACCACACTCCCTCTCGTGTCGTGTGAAGGCTGCCATCGGCGAGCGCGACGGGCGTCGCGCGGCGCGATCGCTGGGCCGGCGCCCAACCGTCACTGGCAGCCCCAACCAGTACAAGCTACCTGTGCATAAAAGGAGAATCAAACGGCGCAGATGTAGACGCGGGGCTACGTCGCAATCTGCGCAGTTGGCTGGACCCGGGCCGCGTCACACCTCGCGCAACGGCGCCTGCCAGGCTTCCTTCATCTCGGCCAGCGACAGGTCGACGACGTGCGATCCCGACAGCCCCTGAACGACCAGCCGGTCGGAGGCATTCGTCTCTCCGATACGCCCGTGCACGGTGCCGCCCATTGCAGCCTCGAACGCAGCCTGGTTCTCCGGCGCCACCTCGCAGATCCAACGCGTGGGAGACTCGCTGAACAGCACGGTGTCGGTTCGGTCGAGGTCTGTTCGTGGCACGTCTGCCAGGTCGATCCGGGTCCCGACCTCGCCGGCGAACGCCATCTCGGCAACGGCAACGCCGATCCCACCTTCGGAGCAATCGTGACATGCACGCACCAGCCCGGCTCGGATCGCGCCGGCGAGCGCGTCCATCGCAGCCGGCGCCGTGCTCAGATCCACCTTGGGGACCTCGCCTCCGGACTCGCCTCGGACGAGCAGGTAGTGTGAGCCCCCCAACTCCGACTTGGTCTCGCCAACGACGTATATCAGATGCCCCGGCGACTTGAGGTCCATACTGATAATTTGAATTATGTCAGGCAGGACGCACAGGCCGCTGACCAGCAGTGTCGGCGGTATGGAGATCGTCCCTTCGGGCGTCGCGTATTCATTATAGAAGCTGTCCTTGCCGCTGATGAACGGCGTGCCGTACGCCACCGCGGCGTCGTAGCACCCCCGCGCGGCACGAACAAAGCCGCCCAGCCGCTCCGGCACTTCCGGATTGCCCCAACAGAAGTTGTCCAATATCGCCGTCCGGTCGCGTCGGCCACCGACCGACACTATCTGTCGCAGAGCTTCGTCGATCGCCGCAAGCGCCATCCAGTAGGGGTCGATTAGCCCGTATCGGGGGCATATGCCGTTGGCGATCGCGATCGCGCTGTCGCTCGATAGCGACGGGCGGACCACGGCGGCGTCGGAGGGGCCGTCGTTGTTGGCGCCGACCAGAGGCTTCAGCACCGACCCGCCGCGCACTTCGTGGTCGTACTGGCGGACGACCCACTCCTTGCTGGCGACGGTTGGATGCGACAGTATCGCCAGCAACGAGTCGTTCAGCGATTCCGGTTCGTCGAATGCGGGGTCGCTCTGTGTCGGCCGACTCCAGATCGCGGTCCTGACAACCTGCGGTACGCCCTTGTGGAGGAAACCCATGTCCAGGTCCGCCACCTCGGCGCCATGGTACCTGAGCACGAGGCGTCCCGTATCGGTGAATGTGCCGATCACGGTGGCCTCGACGTCCTCGGACGCGAACAGCGCCAACAGCTCGTCGGTGTTCTCCGGCGGCACTGCGAGCACCATGCGTTCCTGCGCCTCGGATATCCATATCTCGGTGTAGCTCAGTCCGTCGTATTTCAGTGGGACTGTCTCGAGGTCGACCTCGGCGCCCGTGTGTTCGCCCATCTCCCCAACCGCGGACGAGAGCCCGCCCGCGCCGCAATCGGTGATGCCGCTGTAGAGCCGTTTGTCGCGCGCCACCATCAGCACGTCCGTCACCTTCTCCTCGGTGATGGCGTTACCGATCTGCACGGCGTTCGACCAGATATTCCCCTCGTCGCTGCCAAGCTCGGCGCTGCTGAAGGTTGCGCCGTGGATTCCATCGCGGCCCGTCCTGCCACCGACGACAACGATCCGCATGCCCGGTGCGACCTCTTTCGTCTCGCACCCGACGGGGATCAGCCCGACCGTGCCGCAGTAGACCAACGGGTTTCCCAGGTAGCGGTCGTCGAACACGACCGCGCCGTTCACTGTCGGGATGCCCATTCTGTTTCCGTAGTCGCGAACGCCGGACACGACACCACGCATGACGCGGCGTGGGTCGAGCACTCCCTCCGGCAGCTGGTCGGCCGGATGGTCGGGGCGAGCGAAGCAGAAGACGTCCGTGTTCGCGACGGGTTGCCCGCCGAGGCCGGCGCCCAGCACGTCCCGGAGCACGCCGCCGATGCCGGTGCCTGCTCCGCCGTACGGCTCGAGAGCGCTTGGGTGGTTGTGAGTCTCGACCTTGAAACAGAGGTGGTTCTCTTCGTCGAACTCGATTATGCCGGCGTTGTCGTCGAACACGCTCACGCACCATGGCAGGTCCAGCTCGCGCGTGGCTCGGACGATGGTCTCTTTGAGCAGGTTGTCGATCTGCTCGGCGGGGCCGCCGTCCTCACTGTAGAAGAACTTGCCGCGGAACGTCTTGTGCACGCAGTGCTCCGACCATGTCTGAGCCAGCGTCTCCAGTTCCACGTCGGTCAGCGGGCGCCGACCGGGGCGTAGGTGACCAGCGCCTCCACGTCGGTCAACACCAGGTCGGTCGTGATCTGGGGATGGCGTTCCCGCAACACAACCTGCACAGCATGCGGACCCGGAGCCACCTCGGCGGGGGACAACTCCGAGCACAACCACACCGCGTCGGACACTTCGTAGAGCGGCGCTCCCGAAGGGTTACCCACGGCGTTCTCCTGCGTGTGATAGCGGGTCTCCAGGTTCTGTCGTTCGGCGCCGTCCCAGCGCAGGCCGACCTGGTCGCCCTTTGTCCACCCGTCCAGCCGCACCCGCAGCTCAACCCGCTGGGGGCGATCGCTCTCGAAATCGTCCGCAATGTCCAGGACAATCTCAGGCCCGTCGTCGGTGAGGGTAGGCCTCAGGGGGGCCGGCACCTCGCCCCATACCCGGTCGTACATGGTGGCCCCGGCCCACGGGCGGTTCTGGATCAGAGCCCGGTGCGTGGCCGCGTAGATCTTGTCCTTGCGGCGCAGCGTGTCCGGTGAGCCCATCTCAGACAACAAGTCCCGTCGCGAATCGCGGTTGGCGTACCAGTTGAAGATGTAGATGCCGTGGGCGCCGCCGCGGTGGTAGGTGCCGGCCAGGGCCCGGTTCTGCATGGCCTCCTTGGTCACCGCGTCTTCGGGCCCCACGAAGGGGATCACATCGGCGTGCTCACCGCTGGGTATGGTGCTGAGCCACACGTCGATGCCGGGATAGACCACCACCTCCGTGCCGCGGCACAGGTCCAGGTACCCCGCCACGTCGATCGACGGATCGGTACCGTACCCACCTGCCGGGATCAGGACATCGACCAGTCCTTT
>CAZSJP010000300.1:0-6247 GCA_964606675.1 uncultured bacterium | reverse complement strand
CAGTACGCCGCCCAAGCCTTGGGCAGTACCGGTGACACAGCAGCAGTGACACCTCTGATCGGCGTCCTACGGAGTGACGACTATGGGGGTGTTCGAGAGAGGGCCGCTGAGGCCCTACGCGAGATCGCTGCCCCAAGAGCAGCAGCACCTCTAGTCACAGCTCTTGGCGATCGAGATCGGCAGGTCCAAACTATCGCCGCCGAGGCGTTGGTCCGGATCGGTGGACCAGCAGTGGTACATCTTGCCGGGGCCCTTGACCATGAGGACTGGATCGTTCGACGGAATGCCGCGCAAGCCCTGGGCAGTATCGGTGACACAGCAGCAGTTGCGCCTCTGATCGGCGTCCTACAGAGTGATGACAACTGGAGCGTTCGAGAGGGGGCCGCCGAGGCCCTACGCGAGATCGCTGCCCCAAGAGCAGCAGCACCTCTAGTCACAGCTCTTGGTTATCGGTACGGGCAGGTCTCAGCGATCGCTGGCCAGGCCCTTGTCAGGATCGGTGAGCCAGCAGTAGCGCATCTGATCAGCGGTCTCGGCTCGGGTGCTGGAAGGTCTGCCGCCCAGACGTTGGTCAGGATCGGTGAACCAGCAACGACGCCTCTGATCAGCGCCCTTGGTGATCGGGATCCGTCGGTTCGGAAGTATGCCGCCCAGGCCCTGGGTGGTATCGGTGACACAGCAGCAGTGCCAGCTCTTGCCGCCGCCCTGGGTGACGAACACCATCGCGTTCGACAGAATGCCGCGCAGGCCCTGGACAGCGTGGATTGGAGGCCTGCCAGCAGGAGTGACGAGGTCCGGTACCACATTGCCAAGAAGATGTGGTCCGCGCTGGTCGGAACTGGCCAACCCGCGGTAGCGCAACTGGTCGGAGTCCTTGGTGATCAAGAACCGGACGTCCGAGTCTCTGCCGTCCAAACCTTGAGCGGCATGGCTGATCCCAGAGTGGTAGCGCCTCTGGTCAACGCCCTGGGCCATCGGGATCGGGGTATTCAGGTGATCGCCGCAGAGTCTCTGGTCGGACGTGGCCAAACGGCGGTGCCAGCTCTTGCCGCCGCCCTTGGTCACTGGGGCCATCGTCTTCGGCAGAACGCCGCGCAGGCCTTGGACAGCATGGACTGGAGGCCCTCCAACAGGGATGAGGAGGTCCGGTACCACATCGCCAAGAAGATGTGGAGCGTGCTGGTCGAAACCGGTCGACCAGCGGTCCCGCAGCTGGTCGGAGTTCTTCGCGACTGGGACCACCGTGTTCGAGAAAGTGCGGCCGATGCTCTGGACGAGATCGGGTGGGAGCCCTCAAACACGGATGAAGCGACCATGTACCGCATGGCCAAACGGCTGTGGCATGAACTGGACGAGGGTGGCCTACCGGCAATAAAACCTCTGATCGAGACCTTCGGTTGGCTGCCAGGAGGCGGCCACGCCGCTGACGCCGTTGGTGGATTCGGCGAACCAGCAATAGAGCCTTTGGCGAGAGCCCTTAGCAGCGATAGGCGCTTGGTCCGCGCGAACGTCTTCCGAGCCTTGAGACGGACTGGCGCCCCAGAAGCAGTGCCACTTCTGATTAGAGGTCTCGGCGATGAACGTCACGAATGCCGACGGGTTGCGGCTCGCTATCTGGGCGAAATCGGTGACACAACAGCCGTTGCACCTCTGATCAAGGCTCTCGAAGACCGAACATCCGCGATTAGGCGCACTGCCGCCGAGGCCCTGGGCAAGTTGGCCGACCCCAGAGCGCTGGCGCCTCTGATCAGGGCCCTTGATGGTGGGAGCGCTGGGGTCCGGAGAGCTGCAGCTCGAGCGTTGGGCTCGGTCGCCGACCCCAGCGCGGTGGGACCTCTGATTGTGTGCCTCGATGACCGAGACCGCTCAGTCCGGGCAGCGGCTGCCGATGTGCTGGGCGCCATCGGTAGTCGACGAGCTATCCCCGAGCTGATCAATACCTTGACGGACTGGCGTGTAGGCCCCTCCGGTGCCGCAGCGCTGCGCAAGCTGAGGTGGCGACCGACCTCGGGCGAGGAGAGAGTGCACTTCAATGTTGCTCTGCGGGACAAGCGGGCGCTGCTGCAGGAGTGGGGAACTACCCGAAGGGTCCTCCTCGCTGATGTCGCAGATGGCAGCACTCGCGAAGTCAGGAACGCCGTCTACGCCTTCATAGGCATCGGGCGAGATGAGATTCTGGATGACCTAGTGAGGATTCTCGATGCCAAGGGCACGAAGGGTATGGCGGAGACCTTCCTGAACTGTGGAAATGAGCGTTTGGCCGATGCAGGCGAGCGCTGGGCGTCCAGACATGGATACAGTGTCAGAAGTGGGCCCGGGCAAGGTGCCGCCGGTTGGGGAGGAATGTGATCTCTCTGCCCGGGATCGGGATACCTGACAGTCGGGGTCATACCATCGTGACGTCCCGGCCGGCCCGTTCGCGAGAGAGGGTTCTGTCAGCCTGAGCAAGCGGTTGATAGTTCCTCACTGATGAGCATGCTTCTGTCAACCTGAGTCAGTGCACTCGCGGTGGGTGTTGCGGATAAGGACGGTTCTGTCAACCTCATCGAGCGATCGACGATGCTGTGTCGGCAAGCCTGCTTCTGCCAACCTAACGCGGCGCCGCACGCGTTCGAGCCGTCTAGACACTGACACAGGCCGGGCTAATCCACAGAGCTAGGTTGCAGCACGCGTTGCCTATCAACCAGCCAGTCAGCGTACTCCACGCTGTCGCTAACGATGGCTCCGCGGCCCCGTAAGAAGTCATGGTACTGTGTCGTCAGGTCTATCAGTGAAAGCGTAGACTCCCCCATGTCGCCTACCATCTGCCCGAACTGTGTTCCTCTGAGATCACACCCCACGAGCCGCGTGCCCCGATACCTTTCTCCTTCCAGCACCGTTTCGCGGAGATCTACGCACACGAAGACGGTCGAGTCTAGCTGGCTGCGATCGCTGAAGACAGTGCCACGCATGTCCGCTCCGGTGATCGTCAGGCCACGAAGGTCGGACCCGCTGAAGTCGGCTCCACGCAAGTCTGCGCTGTCCAGGATGACCGAATCCAGGATCGCTGCACCGAACTTCGCACGGCGTAGGTCGGCGCGGGTGAGTCGTGAGCCAGCCAGGCTTACCCGCTCATTGTCCGACGGTCGGAAATCGGCGTCCCGCGCATCCATGCCCACAAGGTTCATGCCCTCGAGCCGGATCGCAGTCCTGCCGGCAGCGTAGGTTGAGAGTTTGGTTCCCTCGACGCAGAGATTCGTGGATGTCCAACGTCCAGACGGGACCACCTGCGACACAGATCCCGATATCGCCAGCGTCGCCGCAGCCAGCCCGAACAGCCCCAGAGGGAACCACAGTGATAGGGGACGTGCGCCTCGCATCTTCTTGACAGCCGTGACGTGAAGGCTCGCCCCTGACGTGAGCGCCAGCGCCGCGAGCAGCAGGTGCCGGTTAGTGGTCGCCGCGTCATGCAGAGGCAGATAGCCCCACCAGTACGTCAAGCAGACTATGGACGGTAGCCACCAAGCCATCAACACAGCGATGAGACGATGCAGCGACATCTCTAACGCTAGTCTCAGCAGTGCCCTGCACGGTGTCCGCAGCCCTCCCAGCCTCTCGACGTAATAGGGGAGCAGTGAGCTGAACACCCAAGGGTGCACCTTCTCATCAAGTTGGATGCCATCTGGGAAAACAGCTGGCAACCCCGAAAGCGTGCGCCAGTAAGACCTGAGGTAGAACTGAAAGTAGGCAAACAGCAGGAGCACTGATGCAGGGAGGAGGTACTTGAGGTCCGTGGACGTTGTTGTAACGCCGAGGCTGGGCAGGTTGAGGTACTTGGGGCTGGTCAGGAGATCTGCATCGTCGGCCACGAGCAGCGCCACCAGCGAGTACGCGCTTGTGAGCAGCAAGACTGTGAGCGTCCTGCTTGCCCTTGATACGATAGACTCGACCCGCAGCAGCGGCTCCCACTTGGCGATCGCCTCTGGGAGCTTAGCATTCAGCAGGATTGTCCCTCCAAGCTGGCTGGTCGTCAGGTTGCGCGCTTCGTGGAGCTTGGCGTCCGTGAGATCCGAGTCCCTCAAAGTGGCGTCGCAAAGATCGGTTCCCGGAAACTCAGCTCCCGCCATGTTGGAACCGGCGAAGGTGGCCCCCGCAGCCCTGCAACCATAGAACTTGGCCTCGATGAACTCACACCTCTGAGCGCTCGCTCGCCGCATCACCAACTCGCGCGCGTCCTCGAGCTCGCCACCGTATTTGTCCTCATCATCCGCTGCGAAGATCGTATCGTTGAATGGGAGACCGTCCATTCTCGCGCCGTCTAGGTTCCCGCCAAGTATGCTCTTCCCGGAGTAATCATCCTGCGGCACATCTTGGTATGACCAGTCGGGCCTGACGATCTTGTCACGAGGCGTCTCGGGCACGCGATTCCCTCCCCTGTTCGACACCCGGTGTGCTTAGCCAAGGTGAGCCTGTGAGCGCGTAGCACCCCTAATAGAAGCGTCATGTGCAGGGCCGGTCAAGCCGACTCGCGACCACCAGTCGCACCGCTCGGTGTGGCTTGCCACCCCTGCCTCTGCATCTGGCGGAGGGCGAGGATGCAGGCGGTTGCCGTGCAAACTCGTGGGAGCATCGCGCGGTAGGTAGGGGCATCATCAGCACACCATCTCATTGGGGGACTGTCATGGCGGAGCTGACTCCAGAAGAGAGGCTGGCTCTCATCAAGCGCAGGGGCCATCGCTCCGACGGCGCTGGCAAGAGACACAGGGCGAGCAACCTGGAGGTGCACCACAGAGATCGCAACACCCACAACAACGACTCTCGCAACCTGAGGCCCCTGACAGCGAAAGAACACCAGGACCTGCACAGGCGACGCAGGGGTTAGCGATCGTGACGGCTGCGCAGGCGCCGCGGCGTACACTCAAGGGATCTCGGCCGATATGGGTGCCTACGTCAGGCCAGGGCACACGTGCAGGTCGCGGACTGCCCATCAGTCCCACCTGGGCAGACCCTCCCGTTGCCTCCAATCGGGTACCGCGGCCCCTCCTATGATGCACGATGGGGCGCCCCTGATCCCTTCGCGCCGCAGGCTCTGGTGAGGCGAGCGGACCCACGGGGCCCTCATTCCGTAACATGTGCGATGTGCCCATCCGGGCTCTGCGGGACTCGCGGTATCTCCACTACGCAACCGCCCCATAGACGCACTTCCCTGCGCCCTGACAGCAGCCGTAGACGAGCTGGAATACGGCCGGCTGTCTTGGCTTCGGATAGATCAGGCGTGTAGGCCGGTGGCAGCCCTTCGTCGAGGAACTTCCCGATAGCTAGCCGCACCTGTGCACGGCCCTGTCGTCGCCTCCGCCAGTCGAGGGCGACCTTCTCCCATCCGAGCGTCGCCAGCAGTTCCCGAGCCGTCTTCTTGACCTGGGGGCGTTCGTTCTCTGTGAGAGCCATCTCACGCTTGGTCAGCAAGTCGAACAGCGCCAGTTGCTCTTCGGTGAGTTGCTCGCCGACCGTATAGCCCTCGGCAGCTATTGAGCTATCAAGGAGACTCCAGACCGGCTGCATGACGCTTGGGGTGTCGACCACCGGACTCAGCGCCTTGGTCTTCTTGGCCAACACCCGAATCAGCACGCAGTCGGCGTGCAGCTCATGAGCTAGGGGATCTGGCAGCACTGCCTTGTACAGGCGATCGACCCCTGCGGCTTGGTCGAGGAAACGCTTCCTGCAATCCTCAGAGGCCACTAGCGCATCAACCGCGTCGTCAATCACGTGGGATTGCGTTCAAAGCCTTCGGCGGCCCCTGTCGATCGCAGAGCTACCTCCTGCTGCAGGCAGAGATCGCTGGTCTCCTCGATGGCTTCACGCGAGGCTGTTAGGTCGGCCGTCTTCTGAAGAAACGAGCACCCCGCGAGCGACTCAGGCCCACGGGGTACTCTCTGCAGAGTGCTCTGCACACGCTCCGCCGCCGTCGAGTGTCAGCGGAGCAGAGTGATCCGCTGGGTCAATGTCTTCTTCGGCGTGTCGAGCCGCACCAGATATACCCCGCTTGCGACCTGTCGGCCCACCGCGTCCGTGCTGTTCCAGTTCACCGCGAACCGTCCGCGTCCGTGGTCGCGGTCTGTCATCAAGCGCTTCACCAGCCGACCGGTGACGTCGTACACACTCATCGTCACCAAGCCCGGCTCGGGCAGCGAGTACCGAAGCGTCGTCGTCGGGTTGAACGGATTCGGGTCGGCCCTCAGGCTGGTGACGAGCGGCAGAGGGATCTCGG
>CAZSJP010000299.1:0-6251 GCA_964606675.1 uncultured bacterium | reverse complement strand
AGTGACTGGAGTTCAGACGTGTGCTCTTTCCGATCTATCTCGTGCGCATACATCGACGGCGACGGCGTGATCGACGTGTACCGGAAGAGCTATCTCTGGTCGCTGCCCGAGCCGCACGACCGATCGCCGTACAAAGACGGTTTTCGGCAGGAGCTCGGCATCATCGGCCACGGCGACGGCACGCGAAACGTGAAAGTCGGCGACCTGACGATCGGCAGCATCATCTGCGCCGACGGCAACACAGACAGAGCGTGGGACACGTTCCGCGCCGACCCGCCCGACATCGTATTCTACCAGAACAACCGCGGCAACGTCGACGAAGCGCGAAACCAGGACTTCTGCCGCGAGATCGGGCGTCCGATGGTCGCCACCAACCGCGTAGGATTCTCATACTACCATTTCCAGTACGGCGGCACGCGCTTCCTCCGACGAGACGGGAGCATAGCCGTCGCCGCCAGCACCGACGGCTGCGAGCAGATCATATACGCGAATCTGGAAGACCTCTGACGGACGCTATTCGGCCGATACCGGATAGCACATAGAAGGAGCAACACATGAACCCGCGCGAACGATATCTCGAAACGATGCTGTTTGGCAATCCCGACAAGATTCCGTTCTCCCCGGGCGGCCCGCGCGAGAAGACCCGCGCCCGGTGGCACAAGGAGGGCCTCCCCGAAGACGTCAACTACATGGACGCGCTCTACGACAAACTCGGCTTCAGGCCGAACGAGCCCGAGAAGCCGGGACCATCGTTGGGCGTCGGTTTCGCGATGATCCCCACGTTCGAGGAGAAAGTCCTCGAACACAAGGACGGCCACTACATCGTCGCCGACTGGATGGGGGCCATCACCGAGATATCCGACGAGTACGACTACACGTACATCCGCGCCGCGAGAGATTTCGTCACACGCAAGTGGCACAAGTTTCCCGTCGAGAACCGCGAGGACTGGGAGAACATGAAGTGGCGATACGATCCGAGCGGCGATGGCAGGTTTCCGGACGATTTCGAGCAGAGATGCGCCGCGCTACAGGACCGTGACGGCGTCGCCACCATCCACTTCAACGCGCCGTTCTGGCAGATGCGCGAGTGGTGCGGGATGGAGGGTCTGTGCATTCTCATGGTCGACGACCCGGAACTCGTAGACGAGATGGCGCAGTTCTGGGCCGACTTCGTCTCGGCCACGATGCAGCCTATCCTCGACCGGGTGAAGCTCGACCGCGTGGGAATGTCGGAAGACATGGCGTACAAGTCGCACAGCATGATCTCTCCAGAGATGACCCGACGCTTCCTCAAGCCGGCGTACGAGCAGTGGATACCGGCCATCAAGGCCAGCGGATGCCCGATAGTCGACATGGACTCCGACGGCCAGATCGACGAGTTGATCCCGATCTGGATCGAGTCGGGCATCAACGTCGCCTGCCCCATCGAGGTGGCGGCCGGCAACGACATCGTCCAGTTCCGCGAGCGGTTCGGCACGGACATGGCATACACCGGCGGCATCGACAAGCGCGCTATCGCCGTGGGCGGCGACACGATACGTGAAGAGATCATGCGCGTGATTCCGCCGCTGTTCAAGGACGGCGGTTACATTCCCGGCTGCGACCACGGCGTGCCACACGACATCTCGTGGCCGAACTTCATCCACTACGCTCGCATTCTGGCGGAACAGACCGGCTGGCTGTAGTCCGGCATGGGTAGGAGGAGTGCCTGATGGCTGACAGCGAACGAGTTGATCGCACATCCCCAGTACCGAGATACGTCTTCGCGGACACATTGGCCGAGCAGGTAGCGCAGCTTGCATCGAACCCGCTCCTTGAGCGGTTCGCCGAATCGCGTGAGAAGCTTGGCTCCGATCCGCATCGGCCGGCGTACCACTACGTCAACCCCGAGAACACGCTGAACGATCCGAACGGCCTGTGCTACTGGGAAGGCCGTTGGCACCTGTTCTATCAGGCATACCCGCCGGAGGACCCTCGCCAGCATTGGGGCCACGCCATCAGCAGCGACCTCATCCATTGGCGAGACCTTCCCTACGCCATCTACCCCGACCCGGAGGAGTGCTGTTTCTCCGGCGCGACGCTGGTCGAAGACGACCGCGTGATCGCCATGTACCACGGCACGAAAGCTGGGAACATGGTTGCCGTGTCCGACGACCCGCTCCTGCTCAACTGGGAGAAGGTGACGGGCAAAGCCGTCATCCCCATGACCGATCCCGATGGGCCGCCGCTGCCGTATCGCGTGTTCGACCCCTGCATCTGGAAGAAGGACGGCGCCTACTACTCGCTCTCGGGCGGCACCCTACCGATCGGCGACGACGGCAGGTTCGTCAGGGCGAACTTCCTGTTCCGCTCGAACGACCTGGAGACGTGGGAGTACATGCACCCGTTCGTCGAGGACGACCGCTTCACCCTCGTCGGCGACGACGGCGCGTGTCCTTACTTCTGGCCCATCGGAGATCGACACATCCTGCTCTTCTTCAGCCACATCAGCGGCGGGCAGTATCTGCTCGGCGACTACGACCGGACGCGGGACAAGTTCGTCGCGACCAGTGGCGGGAAATACAATTTCGGACCATATGGCCCGTCGGGGGTCCATGCGCCGTCGGCCACGCCCGACGGGAGCGGCGGGGTCGTCGTCATCTTCAACATGAACGAGGGCATGCCCACCGAAGGCTGGAACCAGATATGACGCTTCCGCGCCGGCTGGAGTTGATCGGTAGGGACCAGCTTGGCATCACGCCCGCCGGCGACGTCGAATCGTTGCGAACCGATCTTCGGCATCTTGATGCGATGGAGCTTCCGGCGAACCGGGAGATCGTTCTCGACGACATCGCTGGCGACGCGATGGAAATCGTCGCGACGATCGATCCGAAGGGCGCGCCGGTGATCGAGATGAACGTGCTGCGATCGCCTGACGGCGAGGAATACACGCGCGTATCCTTCTTCGAGAAACGCGGATACAGGAACCGAGGACATCGCGAAGGCCCGCAATACAGTGTGGTCTCGCTGGACTCGGCGCACTCCTCCATCCTGCCCGATGCCATGCCACGCGCGCCTGAGACGGCACAGGTCGCTCTCGACGATGGCGAACCGCTCGAACTGCGCGTATTCGTCGACCGGAGCGTGGTCGAGGTGTTCGTTAACGGCAAGCAATGCCTTGCCGTGCGGGTCTATCCGGGCCGGGATGACAGCGTCGGGGTATCGCTCTGTTCGCGCGGACGCGACGCGCAACTCCGCTCGCTCGACGCGTGGCGGATGGCGGGCATATACTGACCACCGCGTGCTGGCGGGTCTGTGACAGGCCGGACATGGTCGTGTCGCACCAATCGCGTTACACCGAGTGCTGGGTGGCGCTTGCCATTCGGCTGTCTCAGTCGCGAGGCTATGGCTTGGCCTGCCAAACCTCGGTGGAATTCTTCACGTGCTGTTGCCAGGAGCCCTTGGTCTCGGTGTAGTACGCGGCGGCGCTGCTGCTCTCCACAGAAGCTTGGTCGCAATTTGACAGTTGGCTTGAGGCCCATTCGAAGTCATTGGCACTGTCGTCGACGACGCGCTTGGCCAGAGAGTGGAGTTGCTGACTCTCGTCAAACTGCGAGAGCGCGGGAAGGTACCACTGGGCCCAGTAGTTCGCGACGGCGGCATAGAAGTGAATCGCTATCAGGTGAGACACTCGCACCCGTTGCACGTCCTGCTCCGACGGGCCCTCTTCCGCGGCTTGCGCCGCTTGGAGCACGCTTCCTGGCATCCGGGTTAGCGCATCGAGCAGCTGCGGGATCACCTCGTCGGTTTGCGATGGTCGGTGCTCTGTCACATAGCTCGTGAGCTTGTCCAGCTGGCTTCCCGTGATCGCCTGAAGCGTCTGCGTCTGGGTCTCGATCTTCGTGAGAGAGCAGCCAACCTGCTTCTCCGTATCACGAGCAACCCGGTAGTAGTAGACCGAAAGGGCGATCGCTACGAGCCCCAGTGTTATTGACACCACACTGGTTACGATGCTGAGTATTTCCGTGAGACCGGCGTTGCTCATGGCAGTTCCTCCAGCAGGAACGAGACGAACCTTAGCGAGAGGTCCACTAGGTGAACGCGTCCATAACGTATGGTCGCAAGCACGACGCGCGCCGTCAATGCCCTGCGAAAGAGGGAACACGGCGCAGTGTCCAGTCCGCCTCGGCCGATTGCGTCGTCAGCAGGCAGCTTCCGCCCAGCCACAGAAGGAGACCGCTTCATGACGCCGCGCGAACGAGACCTCGAAACGCTTCTCTTCGGCACCCCGGACAAGATTCCCCTCTCACCGGGCGGCCCACGGCAGAAGACTCTGCGACGTTGGCGCACCGAAGGCCTGCCCGAAGGCGCCGACCATGTCAGGGCGCTCCACGAAGCGCTGGGCATCGACATGCCGGAGCCTTCCGGCGACCCCCGGCCCGACGTTGCGTTCGGCATGATCCCCACGTTCGAGGAGAAGGTGCTCGAACACAGGAGCGGGCACTATATCGTCCAGGACTGGATGGGCGCCGTCACAGAGATATCCGACGAATACGACTACACCTACATCCGGTCCGCACGCGACTTCGTCACGCGGAAGTGGCACAGTTTCCCTGTCCGGTGCCGCGCCGATTTCGACGAGAAGATTCGCCCCCGGTACGACCCCGACGCTCCCGAGCGATTCCCAGCCGACTTCGACGAGAGGTGTCGTGCGTTGGAGCACGCCACGGGCGTCGTGAGCATCGGCTTCCGAGGCCCGTTCTGGCAGTTGCGCGAGTGGTGCGGTTTCGAGGGCCTGTGCACGTTCATGATAGACGACCCGGAGTTCGTCGACGAGATGGTCGAGTTCTGGGTCGAGTTCACCCTCGCGGTTATGCGCAAGGCGCTGACGCGGCTCGCCATCGACCGGCTGCGACTATCGGAAGACATGGCGTACAAAGCGCACTGTATGATCTCGCCCGACATGGTCCGCCGGTTCCTGATGCCGGCGTACGAGCAATGGATACCGGAGGCGCGGTCGGGCGGCTGCAAGATCGTCGACATGGATTCCGATGGCTACGTGGGCGAGCTTGTGCCACTCTGGATCGAGTCGGGGATCAACGTATGCGACCCGATGGAGGTCGCAGCGGGCAACGACATCGTGGCGTACCGCGAACGGTACGGCAGAGACATGGCCTACACCGGCGGCATAGACAAGCGGGCCATCGCCGCCGGCGGCGATACGATGCGCAACGAAGTGCTGCGCGTCGTGCCGCCGTTGCTGAAACACGGCGGCTACATCCCCAAATGCGATCACGCCGTGCCGCACGACGTTTCGTGGCCGGATTACGTCGAGTATTCCCGGCTCCTGGCCGAGCTGACCGGCTGGCTCTGACCCGCAACGCGACGCCAACCGTCCGCTTTGGTCGCGACCCGTAGCTGGCTATATTGATCACGTTCGACCTCGGACGACAACCGCGACTTTCCAGTAACCACGATGGCCCTATACGAAAGAGGTGAGCAAGATGGCGGATCGCGCGACAATCGGCATGATCGGGTGCGGCAGCATGGCAGGCGCGCACGTGCGTGGATTCAAGGAGCTGTGGGAACACGACCTGCGCGACTTCGAGATCGTCGCTACGTGCGACTTGAACGAGTCGGCGGCCACGGCGATGTCCGAATTGATCTCCGAGTGGCAGGACACCAAGCCCCGTGTCTACACGGACTACCAAGAGATGCTGCGGGCCGAGCCGGACATGATGGCGGTCGACGTCGTCACCGTGCATCGCTCGCACCACGAGATCGTCGGGCCGTGCTTCGAGGCCGGCAAGCACGTCACCATCGAGAAGCCGCTGGCGATCACGATGCGCGCCGGCAAACAGATGCTCGACGACGCCGACAAGGCCGGCACCGTGTTCCAGGTTGCGGAGAACTACCGCCGCTCGGAGGAGAATCGTGCGGTCAAGTGGGCCATCGATTCGGGGATGATCGGCGATCTGCGGCAACTCTACTGGGTTGACGTCCAGGAGCGCCTGTGGTATTGGGCGTGGCGCGACCACGTCAGCGCCGCAGGTGGTGGATGGCCGCTCGACGGCGGGGTTCATTTCGCCGACCTGTTCCGCTATCACATCGGCGAACCGGAGAGTATCTACTGCTCGGTTCGGAGGTTCCACCCGGTCAGGTATGGGGACCCGGAAAACATGAAGGACCCAATCGACGTCGACGTGGAAGACACGACGCTCGGGGTCATCAACTTCCCGAACGGCGTCGTCGGGCTGTGGACGTATAGCCTC
>CAZSJP010000298.1:2820-6252 GCA_964606675.1 uncultured bacterium | reverse complement strand
CAAAGTCGGCGAAGCCGACTACGGTCAGCGGACGACGCCTACTCCTGTCCGCCGACAACGACTTCCTTCACGCGCACGTGCGCACCACCATCTGTAACATACATGCGCTGCCCGCCTTTGCCGCACATCCCCGGCTCGTATTCCAGGTCGCTGCTGATCGCATCGATATTCATCAGCGTCTCGATCGTCATTCCCGAGAACGTGATCTCGCGGACGGGCTCGGCCAACTCGCCATTCCTGATCATCCTGCCCCGGTTGGCCATACAGGTGTATTGCCCTCGCTCGGGGTAGACGTAGCCGCCTCGTGAATCCTGTATGAGCAGCCCCTCGTCGATTCCAGCGACGAGATCCTCTAGCGACCGTTCGCCCGGCAACATGTAAGTGTTGCTCATGCGGACGATGGGCATGCTGTGTGCGTTCTGCGCTCTGCCGCTGCCGTTGGGCGTCACACCGTGGCGCGAGGCGGTCTCCAGCGAGTGCATGAAACCCGTCAGCACGCCCTTGTCGATGATCGTCCGCTTCTGTCCGGGCATGCCCTCGGAGTCGTAAGCGTACGAGCCGCTGAGGCGCGGCACGGTGGCGTCGTCGACGATGGTGACGTGGTCGGAGGCTATCTTCTGCCCCATCTTGTCGGAGATGATCGACAGCCCGTTGAAGACTTCGTCGGCCTCTGCGTTGTGGCCGAGGACCTCGTGCGTGAACAGCCCCGTCACCGACTGATCCAACACCACCGGGAACTTGCCCGATGGGCATCGGTCTGCCGAGAGCAGGTCGACCGCCTGGGCTGCCGCCAGTTCGGTGAACTCGCCGGCGCTCACGCGATCGAGCAACTCGAATCCGGCCTGCTCGGAGAAGCCCTTGAACGCGGTCTGTCGCGTTGTGCCGTCCGATGCCGTGTAGAGCGCGACTATCCTCGTGCGGATGGTCTCCTGGTCCACCAGAGTGCCAAACGTGTTGCAGACTGTCTCGCGGCTCCACCTATCGCCGTAGGCCGCCATGGAGTTGCTGATCTTGCCGTCGCCGACCGTCACTCCCGCGGCTTCGTAGTCGGAAATGCGCCGGACCTTCTCCTCCAGCGACACCGAGCGCGGGTCATTCTCGACGGTGGCTACAACCGTGTCGACGCTCGGCGGCGCCTCGGCGACAACGCCTGCGTGAGCTACGCGCTCCGACGATAGCCGCGCCATCTCGATAGCCGTGGTGAGCGACTCGTCGAGCGCCTGGGTCGTGATGGCCTCAGTAGACGCGAAACCCCACGCGTCGTCGATGAGGACCCTTATGCCGACGGCAGAGACGGCTATCTGGCTGACCTTGTCGGCCTTGCCGTCCTGCACCTGTACATCGGTCGAGTCGACCTCGAACATCCGCGCGTCCATGAACTGTACGCCACGCGTTCGGGCTGTGTCCCTAACCTGCTCCAACAGCTCTTTCACTCGACCCTCTCCTATTCTCGTCCGTCTGCGACAACTTCCCTGACAACGAACATCAACAGCCGGAGTCTGCAACGTCGCCGGAGGCGACAACGGCAGACTCCCAAAGTCGGCGAAGCCGACTACGGTCAGCGGACGACGCCTATTCCTGTCCGCCCACGACGACTTCCTTCACACGCGTATATATGGGCCGCCGTTAGTGTTCGGCATGGTCTGGCCGCTCTTGCCGCACAACCCCGGCCAGTATACCAGGTCGGAGCTGACGGCATCGATGTCTCTCAACGTCTCCAACGTCGAACCGCAGAACATAATCTCGCGGATCGGCTCTGCCAACTCGCCGTTTCGGATCATCCTGCCTCGATTGGCGGCGCACTTGTATTGGCCCTTCTCAGGTTGGACCTGGCCCCATACGGCGTCCTGTATGAGCAGCCCCTCGTCGATGCCCTTCACGAGGTCGTCCAACGACTCTTCGCCCGGCGCAATATACGTGTTGCTCATCCGCACCATCGGCAGGTTGTGAGCGTCCTGCGCGCGGCCGCTGCCGTTCGGCTCCACACCGTAGCGCGACGCGGTCTCCAGCGAGTGCATGAAGCTCTTGAGCACGCCGTCCTCGATGATGGTCCGTTTCTGCCCCGGCATGCCTTCCGAGTCGTAGGCGTACGAACCCCAAAGGCCCGGCAGCGTCGCGTCGTCGACGATAGTGACGCAGTCCGACGCTATCTTCTGCCCCGTCTTGTCCGAGATGATCGACCTCCCGTTGAACGCGAAGTCGGCCTCGGCGATGTGGCCGAGCATTTCGTGCGTGAAGACGCCGGTCAGGGTCGGGTCCAGCACGACGGGGAAAGCCCCCGATGGACAGCGGTCGGCCGAGAGCAGATCCACGGCCTTGGTTGCCGCCAGTTCGCTGAACTCGCGTGCCGTCACGCGATCCAGCAGTTCGAAACCGGCCTGCTCACAGACGGCCTCGAACGCGGTCTGTCGCGTTGTGCCGTCCGACGCAGTGTAAACCGCGTAGATCATCGTGCGCATTATCTCCTGATCGACCAGCGTGCCGAAGGTATTGCACACGACCTCACGGCTCCACGAGTCGCCATAGGCGGCCCTGGAGTTGCTGATCTTGCCGTTGCCGACTCTCACCCCGGCGGCTTCGTAGTCCGAAATGCGCCGGACTTTCTCCTCCAACGACACCGAGCGCGGGTCTTTCTCAACAGTGGGTACGACCGTGTCGACCGACGGCGTCGCATCGGCGACAACGCCGGCGTGTGCAACGCGATCCGACGACTCTCGCGCCATCTCGATCGCCGTACTGAGCGACTCATCGAGCGACTCGGCAGTGACGACGTCCGTCGACGCGAAGCCCCAGGCGTCGTCAACGAGGACGCGCAAGCCGACGGCTGAGCCACGCTGCTGGTCGACCTTGTCGGCCTTGCCGTCCTGCACCTGTACGTCGGTCGAGTCGACCTCGAACGACCGGGCGTCCATGAACTGGACGCCCCGAGCTTGCGCGACGTCACGTGCGCGTTGGAGGAGTTCTTTCACGCCAGCATCCCTTACCCCATCGTCAGCAGCCAGTTGAACTTGCACAGAGGGAATGTCAGGCCTGCACGCTTCGTGCACAATCCTTGATCCACTTCGTGGACTTCAGGAGCTCTTCTTCGTGCGCTGCCGCGCACGCGGGAACTCCGGGCGCGCGTGTGCCGTCGCAGCCTTCGTCCGCGACCATGGCGACACTCCCCAACGGCAGGAAGGGGCACGACGCGTCGTGCGTACACTATACACCGGGGAATGCTCGGAAAGGTTCACCCAGGGGCTTCGTCCGCTGACGCGGACGTTGGGAGTTATCTTTAGCGCGCTGCCGCGCACGCGAGAACTCCGCGCGTATACCGCCCACGCCGGTAGCTCCTGCGCTCATGTTGGGGCGTAGATCGGGTTGCAGCAGCTCCGCCGACGCGAGTATTGCCCCCACCTCATCAGCGCCATGCGTGGTCCGCTTCGCCGCCGT
>CAZSJP010000298.1:0-2720 GCA_964606675.1 uncultured bacterium | reverse complement strand
CACCTCATCAGCGCCATGCGTGGTCCGCTTCGCCGCCGTGGGTGGCAACCGCGGACCTTGCGAGTTTGGTCCCCAAACTCGACGCGTGTGCATCCACGGCAGCACAGTCGCCGCGCTCGTCGGTCCTCTACCTCATGAGCGTCATGCGCTGCGTGCGGACGCCGTCAGGGGTGAGCAGTTGGAGGACGTATACGCCGCTCGCAGCCGCATTGCCCGTCTCATCGAGCCCGCGCCACACCACCGTGTGGCTTCCGGCCTCTAGCCCGTCGGCAACGAGTGTCTTCACCTTCCGCCCCAACAGGTCGTACACGACCAGCTCGACCGGCGTCGCGCGTGGCAGCTCGAACCGTACGAACGTCTCCGGGTTGAACGGGTTCGGCATGTTGCGATGCAGCACCAGCTCTCGCGGGTGGGCGTCGTCTACGCTGCTCGGGTCGAACTCGTGCGACCAGATGCTTCGCGAGTCCTCGTTGTTGATCCTGGATCTCGGCACGTCGCCGTCCATCATGTTCTCGACCCACACCGGCATGTCGGGAGCGGTCCCGTCGGCCAGCATCTCTCGCCACTTCTCGTCGGTGAGCCGGTCTGACATCGGATGGGTAAACTCGTAGTAGGAGAACGTCGCGCCGCGCGTGATCCGCATGTGTCCGCCCTCGTTGACGATCACGAAGATCTCCAACGGGTATCCCACCGCTTCCTCAAGGACTCTGCTCTCGTCGAAGTTGGTGTGCACGTCGGCGACGATCGCCATGTCGTCGAGTTCCTTGCGCCAGGGCTCCGCCGGGTCGGGGTAGAACGTGACCAGGTCTTCCATGACGTCGCCAAACGTGTAGATGTTGTTGTAGTCGTCGACGGAGAGCGGCACGTCCTCCAGTTCCTTGATGGACACTCCCATCAGGAAGACTGTCATCGACTCGAACAGATCGAGCTTCTCCGCGAATCCGTCGAGCAGGAGGCCGCGGGATTCCAGCCCGTCGCGCGTGAATCGCGTCAGGCTTGCGAGCCGGCCGTAGAGGTGAGGGTTCGGCTCGACGTAGCTACGCGGCGGCCCGGGGGGTTCGCAGATGATACTGCCGCTCTGTTTGGCGTAGAGGATCGTGTCGTGCCGCAGTTGCGTCCACGAACCAAGCGCCGCAACGAGTTCCTTGTCCGACCAGGCGGCGCTCTGCATGAACTGCGGATAGCCATTCCCCTTCGTATAGAGGAGCGGCATCAGGCTGTAGAGCCAGTTCCAGTACAAGTTCTGCGCCCACGCTTCGATCGGCATGCCGGCGAACTCGGCTCGGAAGTCGGCTATGCGGCCCGCGTACCCGCCGCTGCCGAGCCGGCCGTAAGTCGTCTCAAGGTGGTAGTACGCGCGCTCGGAGCCAAGTATCGCCATCACGTCGAGACCCATCGGGTAGCCGCCAGTCTCTGTCAGTTCCGAGAACACGTACGAGTCCGGGATGAACCGCTGCCCCATGAACCGGAACGCCTTGAACGTCATCACGCGCGCCACGTCCCAGTTGTGGATTTTCGGCGCCGGGAGCTTCTCGGCCTCGGTCATGAAGGCGTCCAACAGCGATTCGTCTGCGAGTTGGTCGGGCGACTGCGTCATGAAATCGGTGCCGTATATCCTGTCGGCGATCTCTCGATAAGCTCTCACGTTCGGGTCGTCGGTCTTCCCGACGAAGAAGACGGTCGGCTCGTAGATGCTGTCCCATGTCTCCGTGAGGGACGACTCGGCAGGGCGGAGCCGATAGAGCGTCTGCGTCAGGAGGATCGCTTGCAGAGTCTGACGGCGCGCGGTGTCGCCGTATGTGCCCGGCTCCATCACGAAGTTGGTAAGCCCATACCACATCATCGCCTTGAAGTAGCGCTTCAGCACTTCCGTCTTCGTGTAGTGACCGCGCGGAACGAACTGCGAGTAGTCCAATGGCGGGCCGCCGGTGAAGACCGGCGAGGATTTCGGCGCTGGAGTCGTCCGGGCCGGTGAGTCGCCGCCCACGTGCGCCTCGATCAGCGCCAGTTCAGCCGCTACGACGTCGGCCACGGCAGCCGGCGGCTGCACCTGTGTCTCCGAATGCACTGCCTTCGCCACCCAGAGGTACGCCAGGTTCTTCAGCAGGGCCTCCTTCGCCAGCGAGTCGGCTTCGACGGTATACAACGCGCTCGTTTCGTATATGAGCGCGTTCGTCATGTCGTCCAGTTGGCCGACGAATCGCTCAGTCTCGATCCGCGCCAGGAACGCGTCGAACAGCACGTGGTAGATGTGGAGCACGGCGTCGGTCGTGACGAAGATCGGCATGTTGTAGTGAGTGCAGTCGTTGTAGATGTAGTGCATCTGCGTCAGACCGCCACGAGGCTTGGCGCAGACCAGGTCGATCATCACGTCGCTCCACTTCACGGTGAAGTGGTTGCTCAGCAGCAGCGCCGAGTCCTGGGCAGTGAAAGCGCCGGCAGCCTTCGAGAAGTTGCAGACGTCGCTGAAGTCCGGCGCGACGGAGAACATGGGCACCATCGGGGTGTACTCGACAGGCTCGGGGCTGTAAGTGCCGAACTCAGTCACCACGTCGGTGGTGATGTTGGCGATCATGTCGGATGCGGACCCGGAACGGGCCTCGGCGGTGCAGGCAAGCATCAGCGCTGCGCAGATGACGCTCATTCGTCTCATAGCCCCCTCCTTCGTGCGCGGAAGCCGCCGGAGGCGGCCACCCCCCCGCGGCGCCGTTGGTACCCAA
>CAZSJP010000297.1:0-6264 GCA_964606675.1 uncultured bacterium | reverse complement strand
CGGCATCCGCAAACGCGCTCCGCAGCGCGTCGTTGTATATCTTCGCCGTGTTGAAGTTCCGGTCGATCACGCCCGGGTGCTTCTCGAACGTGAGATACATGTACTGTATGCCGCCGCTCATCCCCTGATCGACACCCCACGAGTAGAAGTCCTCGACGGCGGCAACGCCGGTCGAGTGCAATGCTCCGGCCCACGAGTTGAACTCGTCATAGACGATCGGCATGTTGTGGGCGCGGGCTACGTCTATGCTGCGCTGTATGGCGGGCTGGCGCGCCGTTCCCGGAAGATCGTTGACACCGCGGATGTGCGAGTAGTAGTTGACGCCGATGACGTCCTGACCCTCGTGATAATCCTGCCCGTACAAGTTCGAGTAATGTATGGGCCTGTCGTACGGGTCGTACGCGCGGTGCACGGGGTAGATCGATTCGAGCATGTCGATCGTTTCGCCCACGACCTCGTTCGCCGATAGCCACATCAGGAACCCGGCCTGGTCTCGGTGCCGGAGCGTAACCTGCCGCGCCTTCTCGCGCACCACGTCGAGCATGCCGCCCTGCTGCCGCGCGAACGTCGCCCCGGTGGACGTGCATCCGGTGATGCCCGTGTTGGTGTACACGACGCCCATCTCGTACGCCAGGTCGACCTGCCAGGATGCCGGGTTGTCTCCCCGAAGCGTGTTGAAGCCGATGTCGCGGTAGATGCGGATCATTGCCGCGCTGCGTTCGGGGCTGGGCCAATCCAGCCCGTGGACGTTGAGGCCCTTCACGATGAACGGCTCACCGTTGACCAGGATGTCCATGCCGTCGGTTTCCACGACCGTCGCAACCACGCGCCTGTCGTACGTATAGCTGCCGAGGTCGACCTCGACGTCGTAGTAGCCGTGCCAAGGCTCGGCCTCGACGGTCACGGTGCCGGATTCGGACCGCGCGCTGCCGACCGTGCGTGGCGGTGGGAAGTCCATCGGCTCGACCGCTCGCGCATCGGAGTAGTCTCCGAACGCGCGGACGTGCGCCGTCCGAACCGTAACTCCGACCTCGCCGTTGCGACCCGTCGAGACGCGTATCGGAGTCACGAAGCGCTCTCCGTCAGCATCGGGCTGCGATGCGACGTGGTTGACGCGCGTCACTCGGACGTCGTGCCCTTCAGGTGGCGAGATAGCGACTTCCGCTCGGGCCTCCGTGGCGACGACGCCGTTGCGATAGAGCCTCATCCGCAGCCGGAGGCTGCCTGCGGCGCGCGGGGTCCAGCCGAACGTCAGCGATTTTGTGCCGCCCGGCTCAAGCACGATCTCCCGGGCTTCCTGATGGAGCACTCGCTCCGTCTCCGATATCGCGTCGAAGAGCGCGTCGAACCGTAGCGTATCGGCGCCGACGTTGCGTATCTCGGCGCGATCCGTTCGTGGCGCGAGCGCACGCGAATCGGCCGGCGCGAACGCCCTGATCTCCAACGGCGTGATCGACACGTAGAGCTTGCCGGCGGACCATTCGCGCCAGTACTGGTCCGGCTGGGCGCCCATGCCGTTGCCGAGGATCAACGTCGCGTCGTTGTCCGGGTCGGACATCCTGACAAGCAGCCAGTGGTACTCGTCCAGCACCGCCGACGTAGACGGGCGGCGGTTCCCGTCGTTCGGGTCCTCCGAGATAACGTTCAGCGTGCAACGCTGTGTGTACGTCTGTCCGGGCTTCCAGCGGCTCGTAGGCACGGACGGCGCGGCATCGGACGTAGCCACCACCCGGTCGATGAGCGGGCTGACAAGCCGGGCCGAGAACAACATGTCCGCCTCGGGGGCCCCGCCTTCGACGGTCCACGGTATCTCGACGACGTACGACTTTCCCATGACCAGAGCCTGAGCCTCCGCAACAGGGGCGCCGAACGACATGCGGTAGTTGGGCGACCAAGTCTCCCACACCCGGTCGTCGTCTGCCAGCTCGCCGATACCTCGCCTGTCGTCCGGTTCGAGAGCGAACGCGGCCACCTCGGCCCGCGGCGACATGCTCCGGAGCCAACCGCCCTTGTAGCCCGAAAGCTCCTCAAGCGCCTCCACGGCGAACCGGAGCGTCATCTCGGCGTCGTCGACGGAACCGGCAAGCAGAAGTCCGTCAGCACGCGCCAGGTGAGCCTGTGCCACGTCGTGCAGCACCCGGAGAGAAGTCAGTTCCTCGCCCTCTGCATCCGACGCGGCGATCGCCGCTTCAAGCGCGATCAGGCCCTGGCGGACCCGCTCGAACCGTGCTCGCATCTCGGAGGCCGGCAAGTACTCGATCACCGCCCGCGCAACGAATTCAGCGCCGCCGGCGCTCGTGACGGAAACCGTCACGTTGCCCGGCTGTGGCTCCCTCGCCAGTCGAACGACGGTTGCTGCGGTATCGACGAGAGTCTCGTCTGTCGTCAGAACTATGCGCGCTGCGCCGTGGCCCTCGCGCAGTTCGACATTCGCATGCCGCTGCCCGAGCGATGCCCCATCCTGAGTCACGCGGATGTCGAGGTCCGCGTTGCCGGATCGGTCCAGGTTTGTGAGGAGGTCCAGCTCGATTCGCTCGGTCTGAGTCGCTCTGCCGATGGGAAACGACAGATACGCCGACGGCGGGGCCGTGGGGACGTCGTCCGCCGCCACGGCGAAATACGCCAGGCTGACATCGGCGCTGATCGCCTGCACGCCGACGCGCCCCGAGTGGAGCTTGTCGAACACGGTCTCGATGGCCCATTCGTCCGGCTCGGCCATCTCGGCCGGCCAATACTTCAGGCTCAAGTTCTCGCCGTCGATGCGGACCTTCTGCCATATCCACCCGGTCTTGTTCCATGCGTCCGTCACGATGCCGTATCCCGGCCGTTGAGCCAGCACTCGTTCTCTGTCGGAACTTATCTGGTGACGGAAATGCAGCCCCGAGTCGTTGTCCTGTTCCACCGCGACCCACTGGCGCCACAGCTTCGTGTTGTGCGCCGCGTGGATGTCCATATCATACTGGGAGTGGAACATGATAACGCCATCGGCATCGGCGTCGCGGGGGTCGTTCTCGCGGTAGAGCGCCAGGATCGTTCCACTCTCGATCGCTACACCCCGGGCCATCAGCAGCACTCGGTCGCCCTTGATGCGCATCACGCGCGGACCGTGTCCCGGCGGGCAAGTGTTGTCCTCGATTGCCGAGACGTGCCCGTCGCCGGTCAGATCGAGCACGTCCCATCGGGCGACCGAGCGGCACGAATCCTCGAAGATCATCGTCCGGGAATGCACTGGGGCGCACGCGAGCATCAGGAGCAGCGCGACAGAGAGTCGATACATCGGTGTGGATTCTCCCAGCGATGGCGCGTGCGCCATCGCCCGATGGCGTCTCCACCATCGCCGAATGTGAGGGCTGAACGATCTACAGCGTCCGCAACCGAGGCGGCCGACTAGAGCGATAGCTCGGTAAACTAACGCACGCGGCGATGCGCGGAAAGGGAGGGGCCGACAGAATCGTGGTCTCGCGGGGCCGTCGTCTGCCCCTCGGCACACTCGGTTCGCTCCGTTTTTGGGTGCGGTGCGCGGCTTTCGTATATTCGTCCCGAAGGTTGTCGAAAATGATTCTCAATATCGTTTGATGGCGTCGCGGACGCTCGGCGTGCCGCCGGCGGCGAAGAGAGAGGACGGAGTATGACCGACGACGATGTGATCGGCCTGCTGAACCATGACATGGGCATGGAGCACCAGGCGATAGTGCAGTACCTGCTTGCCGCGTGGCGCCTCGGCGGCAGCGTCGGTGGAAGCATCGAAAGCATCGCTCGCGACGAGATGCGGCACTTCAAGTACTTCGCGCTCGCCGTCAGATCGCTCGGCGGGAAGCCGAACATGTCGCGTCCCGCGGTGGACGTCAAAGCTTCTCCGACCGAGATAATCGAGGCCAACGCGTCGGCAGAAGACGAAGCGGTCGAGGTCTACACCGAACACATGGAGGCGATCAGCCACCCCGAGATCAAGAAGCTCTATGAGCGGATCATCGGCGACGAGAAGTACCACGGCGAGAAGTTCCGCAGGATGCTGCCGAAGGTCGAGGGGCTGGAAGCGACGGCGCCTCGCGAACCCGAGACCGAGAAGGAGAAGCTCCTTCAGAGCTATCTGCAGGCCGACATCTCGGGGGAATACGCCGCGATCTTGAGATACCTCCACCAGTCGTTCGTCGTTGACGACGGGTGGCTGGCAAGCTCGCTGGAGGACCGGTCGATCGACGAAATGAAGCATATGGCATGGATGGCGGAGGAGGCCATAGAGGCCGGCGGACAACCGAACATCGAGCCGGACCCGGTCGAGCATTCCGAGGACATCCGAGAGATATTCGAAGGGAATCTGAAGCTCGAACGGGGTGCCGAAGAGCGCTACCAAAAGCACATCGAAGGCTACGACGACGAAGACATGCGGCGCTTGTGGCGGCACATACAGTTCCAGGAAGAGCACCACTCGGACGAGTTCGAGAACAGGCTCAGCGATCTCGTCGAGCGCGAAGCGCCGGGGGACACAACCGCCGGCGAGCGCCCGGAGGAAGCCGAGCCTGCCGAGAGTGCTACCGAAGCGGAGGCCAAGGAGCTGTCGAGGCAACGACGCTCGGTCGGTTCGTTGTTCGGGAAGAAGCAGAAGTGATGCCGGCGATGGGCGGCAGCGATACAAGCGATACGATGGTAGACACCGATCTCGTAGGACGCAGCGACAACACAGGAGCGATTCGATGGCCGATTATCTGATGCGAGAAGATGCCCCGCTTAGCGAGCACGAGTGGGAACACCTGGACAAACTAGTCGTGGGTATCGCCAAGCGGCAGCTCGTCGCACGGCGGATTCTACCGCTGTTCGGGCCTCTGGGCGCGGCTGTGCTGACCGTTCCGGTGGACTCCTTCGAGGGTGTCGGTGGCGGCGACGAGGCGGTGCGTCGGTCGAGCAGGTCGTACGTCGAACTGCGGCAGATATCCAAGGATTTCGTGCTGAACTGGCAGGATATCGAGGCGGCGCACAAAGGAATCGTGCCCATCGCGCTCGGGCCGGCTGGCGCTGCCGCCGCCAGTTGCGTCGCGGCCGAGGACGAACTCCTGTTCCGCGGCGCGGACGACGCCGGAGTGACGGGATTGATGAACGCGGAAGGCGCCTCGGGTGTGCCGATTAGCGACTGGTCGAAGGAAAGCCCGTTTGGCGACGTCACCGCCGCGATCCAGAAGCTCAATGAGAACAGATGCCCCGGCCCATATTCGCTGGTTGTCAGCCCCGCGGGGTACGCGAGCATGCAGCGGCCCTACGAGAACACCGGCGCGCTGGAGATCGCTCTGGTGCGAGAATTGGTGTCCGACGGAGTCTACCAAAGCCCGGTGCTCAAGAGCGACGAAGCCCTGCTGCTGGCCGACGGAGTGCCGAATGTCGACCTGGCAGTGGGCGTCGATCTCTCAGTGGCCTACCTGGGGCCGGAGGAGATGGACCATCGCTTCCGCGTCTTCGAGACAGTAGCGCTTCGGATCAAGCGCCCCGAAGCAATCTGCATCATTGGCAAGTAGAAGCCCGCTCGGGTAGTTCTGCATGAGGGGAGCCGGCTTGCCGGCTCCCCTCGTCGCGTTGGTGCTCAAGGAGGGGGAGGCGCGGACATCGCGACATGCCGCGTCTGCATGGCGCCAGACGATTCGGTGGCCGCAACGCACCCATTGACGCAGGCGCCGGATTTGGGCAGATACAATGCGAGGAAAGCCGTCGGGGATTATCCATACAGGGGGCAACTTCGCATGAGAACTGCAATCGCTCTGCTACTCGTCGGGCTGCTGGCCGGAACATCCTTCGCCGAGGATGACAAGGATCGCTCAGGTGGCTCGAGCCCCGACAGTGGGTATATCACCGTGCCCGAATACGTCACCGTGCCGTTCGGGATCAGCTTCGTCCCGCCGATGGTCAGCGGCGGCAGGACGCAGAAGACCATCAAGATAGTCTCGATCAACCTTATCGCGGGGACGGCGGCCAGGCTTGATGGCGTCGAGTTGAGTGGCATCGCCAGCATCGAGAGCGAAGACGTTCGGGGCGCGCAAGTGGCGGGTGTTGCCAACGTGATCGGCGACGGCGTCAGGGGCGCTCAGATAGCGGGGGTTGCGAACGTTGTTGGCGGTGGGGCCAAGGGAGTTCAGGTGGCGGGCGTCGCGAACGTCGTCCGTGGTTCGGCCTCGGGGTTGCAGTGGGCCGGGACCGTCGACCTCGCCGCGGACACGGCCAACGTCCAGGTGTCGGGGGTCATCAATGTCGCGAAGCACGCAGCCGGCCTGCAGCTGG
>CAZSJP010000296.1:0-6265 GCA_964606675.1 uncultured bacterium | reverse complement strand
GCCCGGGCCCAATCCGACGATATCCACATTGCCGCAATGGTTGCCCGCATGGAGAGAATGGATGAACTGGTCTTTGTCCGGAGCGACCGCGATCGTGCCGCAGAAGGGATTGAGTTGGATTTCGACGGATTCCCGTCTGCTTCTTTCGAGTCTCAGCCGAGCGACGGTCTTGGTGCGATCGATCTGCCATCTGGTAACCTCTTGGGGCATGGTCACATTCCGGTCTTTGTCGTCGCTATGGGCGAAATACTCCTGCGGAATACGGACCTGTCCAACGCCGATACCGGTTCTTCCGAAATCGCGGTCAAGTTCGATCTCTTCGATATGAACCGCGATAGAATCGCCAATCTGAGCATCTTCGACATAGTATGGGCCGGCACAGGGATTTGCCGGGATCATCGTACCGCTCGTGTTTTGCTCGAATCTGCCCTTGTCGAGCACCTGTCCGTCCGGGCCGAATCCATCGCAATCGGGCAATGTCACCTGTACGCGCTGGCCGGATTGGACTCTCAATGCAGGTTCATGCTGGCCCAACGTCATGTAGTACTTCTGCGGATCATGCTTGATGGTATCCATGGACTCACCTTCGCTGTACTGACAACGGCCACGCACGATTCTGGTCTGAATATGGCGAAGATTCGCCCAAATGCTGTCAACAAGGTGGATGTCGAGTCGGCAGGTTCGAGTCTTCCCCCGAAACGATCATTGTGCGAATCTACATAACCATGATTCCTCCACGCGGGACACTGCAATTCCCGGCTAGCCATTTCACCAAAGGACGCCACCGCTATGTCTGAGAAGCGGGTTCCGATAGCCGTATGGGCAAGCCTGAACCTCCGTCACATCGAACTCTGTGCTGAGAACGGGTTCGACCGCATCTCTCCTTCACTCGTACCGGGTTCCACGACCCATCCAGCATTCCCGGAGCCGGACGAGGGATACGACGCCTTGGGCAAGGCGTGCGACAGGGCGCATGAACTGGGTCTGGAAGTCCACCCGTACCTCCCGGTGTTTCTGCTCCCGACATTCACGAAGGAAGACTTCTGGCTCCACGATTACGCAGACCAGTATTGCGAACGGACGCGTGACGGGGCACCGGCCGATTACAGCGCACAGGATCACGGCGCGGGTCGGATGTTCAGCTACGCTTACCCCGAAGTGCGGCAGTTCTTCGTCGACGTCCACGTGAAGATGGCGAACGAGTTCCCCATCGACGGGGTCATGCTGGACTATATCCGCTTCCCGGGCGATGAGTACGTCCAGTGCGCCAATGGCGTGAACCTGCTGGGATACGCAGAGCCCATGGTTGAGAGTTTCAAGGAGAAGACGGGGCTCGACGCGAGGAAGATCCCCAACAACAATCCCGAATGGATGCATCACCGCGCGGATTTCGTCACGCAGACGATCCGCGAGATCCGTGAAGCGCTACCGAAGCGGGATGGCAAGCAGATGGAAATCAGCGCCTGTACGGGCGGCTGGATATCGAAGGACATTCGGATCGACTTCCGCGACTGGCGTTCGTGGGTACAGCAGGGAGTCGTGGACACGTTGTGCCCAATGATCTACAAGGCACCGGAAGTGGTCTGGCGCGGCACAAAGGCCATCCGTGAAACGCTGCGCGATCAGTCGAACTACACGCTTCTGTCGAGCCTAGCGATGCGGGGTGGCATCCAGACGCCGGAGCAACTACTCGAAGGCTATGAACATGCCATGTCCGCGGGAGCGGACGGCATCTGCATCTACCGCGTGGAGCCGCTCGATGAGGCCGGGCTGTGGGATGCGGTTGCTCACCTGCGGGATATCGAGCCTCCGTATACGGAGTACGGCTACCCACCGTTCCTGCATCCGAGAGACCCGAACGACTGAGGCCTGGCCGACCTGACTGAAGGCGTTTCCGCATGGCGGATCGGGTGCGACAAGTAGGGGCACAATTCGTGGACCTCAACGGACAGTCCTGCTCCAGATCCCCACTGCGGATAGTGGCCGAGTACGGGCAACCGCACGAAGCTGTCGGCTGAGAGTGCGAATATCTGAGCGGAATAGAGTAGTGCGTGACACCGATGGATTCGCCCCGTTCGACCTGAACGGAACGCAAGCCGTCATGGACTCGTGAGGGATGGAAGATGGAAGAGAAGATCATTGTGTTCTACGAACCAGCCGATCTAGAGGTTGTCGACGGGCTCACGTTCGAGCCATACCAGCCGAACAAGCGCCCCGAACCGATCATCACCGGTGATCTGCCGGATGAAATGGAGTACATCAGTCTGTACGGGACAGTCATCCGCGACCCGTGGAGCGGCAAGTTCCGTATGTGGTATACTGGTACAAAACCTCGTAACTATGCCCGATACGCCGAATCAGACGACGGGGTACACTGGGAGAAACCCAACGTGGCTGACGAACGTTGGGTCGACGCTGAGTGTCGAAATGCGGTGATGGAAGGGCAGTTCCCGGTTATCATAGTCGATGAGGATGCCGACGATCCCATGGACGGGTACCGCATGTTCATCTGGTGCGGACGCATGGACCTGTTCCGCTCGAAAGACGGGATCGTCTGGGAACGGCATCCAGCCCGCTGGAATCCGGTCTGGCCACTCGAAGCCGGTGAAGGGCTGGGTGAAGTACCGATCCCGTTCTGGGACCCGGTGCGTCGTGAATACATCGCCATGACGCGTATCTGGGCTGGTCCACGGCAGAAAGCCCATGAACGGTCGTGGGACCCTGAACGGGGTGAGTATGTGACACCGAGTCGCGGTTGCGTTCGGATGGTCGGTCGTGGCACATCACCCGACGGTATCTTCTGGACGGGACCGGATATCGTCTATAACTGCGACAATCTTGATCCGCTGGGATCACAGCCATACGAGACGGCTGCATGGCCGTATGCAGATCGACATCTCGGACTCGTTCACATACTTCACAGTCCACGCCACCCTGACGAATCTCTTCAGAACACACTGCGACTGTATCTGGCATGGAGTACGGATGGTTGTTATACGTGGAACCGCCTGTCCGACAGACTTCACGAATTCGTTCCTCTGGGAGCTGAGGGCTCCTGGGAAGGTGGCATGATATGTCAGTCGACACGTCTTGTCGCAGTTGGTGACGAGTGGTGGTTCTACTACAGTGGACACGAAAATCGGCATGTTGCGTCTGAGCGTGCCTCCAACGGAATCGGTCTTGCCACCATGCCGAAGGGACGTCTCATCGGCATGACCGCTAGTGAAGCCGACGGTTCAGCGACGACGAAATCCATGATTCCGGGAAATGGCCCGTTCTGGGCGAATGCCGATGGTCGAAACGGTTCGATTCGCGTCACGATCCTGGATGGTGACGGCAACACACCGCAAGGCGCGTCCGACCCGATCGTTTCAGATGGTGTCCGCACACCGGTGACATGGAACGGCACCACGTGGAATGGTCGTGACAGCAGGAATGTGCGGATTCAGTTTGGTATGGAGAGTGGCGCGTACCTCTGGGAATGTGGATGGGCGTAGGCACCAGAACGTCGAACAGCTCAGATTCGGCATGAAATGGGTCTTTCGGAATCACAGCCGCCCTTTCCTGGAGAGATGGTATCGCGCGTCCGCACGACGCGGCAGTGTGGGAGTGAGAATAGAGGAAAGCAATCGCAGAGCATATGATATCGTACGAACCATTGCACTCGGGGCGAAGCGGTGCGGACGGCATCGCCAGCTTATGAGGAATTGAGGATGAACCAGAAAATCATTGTGTTCTACGAACCGGCCGATCTGAGTGGTGCTGATGGGCTGACGTTCGAGCCATACGAGCCGGTCAAGCATGGCGAGCCGGTTCTTCTTGGTGATCTCCCGAACGAAGCCGGCAAGATACATCTCACCGGAACGGTGATGCATGATCCGTTCATTGGGAAACACCGCATGTGGTACTCGTGTCAAAGCCCAAGTACCTACGCCAGGTACGCCGAGTCCGACGATGGAATCCATTGGGAGAAAGCGGACGTCGCGGATGAGCGATGGGTACCAAAGGGATGTCGAAATGCGGTGATGGAGGGCAAGTGCCCAGTTGTTATCGTGGATGAAGAGGCCGATGATCCGATGGATCGGTACCGCATGTTCATCTGGCACGGGCGTATGGATCTGTTTCGCTCGAAGGACGGGTACACCTGGGAACGACATCCAGCGCGGTGGAATCCGGTGTGGCCACTGGAGGCAGGCGAGGGTCTTGGAGAAGTACCGGTACCGTTCTGGGACCCGGTCCGTCGCGAGTACATTGCTATGACACGTATCTGGACCGGGCCACGACCGAAAGGACACGAACGGGCATGGGATCCCGACCGCAAGGAGTACATAAAGCCAAGTAGTGGCAGTCTGCGGATGGTCGGCCGCGGATCGTCGCCCGACGGGATATTCTGGGCAGGACCGGATATCGTCTACAACTGTGACAATCTCGATCCGCTGGGATCACAGCCCTACAAGTGTGCAGCATGGCGATATGGCGACCGTCACATCGGGCTTATCCAGATCATACACGACATCCGCCATCCCGATGAGTCGCTTCAGAACACGCTGCGCCTCTATCTCGCGTGGAGCACGGACGGCTGCTACACGTGGAATCGTCTGCACGATCGGCTCCACGAGTTCATCCCGCTTGGCGTCGATGGTTCGTGGGATGGTGGTATGATAAGCCAGTCGTCTCGATTCACCGATGTTGGCGATGAGTGGTGGTGCTACTACAGCGGGCACAAACAGCGGCACGTGATTTCCGATGATGACTTCAATGGGATCAGCTTCGCGTCTATGCCGAAGGGGCGTCTCATCGGTCTCACATCGGGTGGTGCTGGCAAGGCGGTAACGCGCACCACTTCGCCGGGAGACGGTGAGTTCTGGGTCAACGCCGATGGTCGGAAAGGTTCACTTCGCGTCACGATTCCAGTTGGCGACGGCAACACACCGCAAGGCGCGTCCGACCCGATCGTTTCAGATGGTGTCCGCACACCGGTGACATGGAACGGCACCACGTGGAATGGTCGTGACAGCAGGAATGTGCAGATTCAGTTTGATATGGAGAGTGGCGCGTATCTCTGGGAATGCGGATGGGGAGCGTAGGCACCACTGCGGCCGACCCGCTCTATCTTGCAGGCGTAGGCCGAATGCCTGGCGCGACACTTCCCGTAGTCCATACGTCCAGATGGGCGTAGGAACGAACGACGGCGGCCGCGTCTGTCTGAGTGGTGAGGAGGTGTGCGTAGCATGAACGTTGGTGGGAATGCGGCATCCGTGAATGCCGTCGCGATGGAGGTTAGTCAGAGCTATCTACCGCAGGATATCGTCCCGAAGCGGTACCATCCGAGCCTGGTTGGTGGGGATACGGACATCCCGTACTATCCAAGCGCCGACACAGTATCCCCCGAACAGCCCGTAACATACATACAGCGGAGTGTCACATGACCCCCAAAGAACGCGTTCGTCGAGCTCTTGCGCACGAGGAGCCGGACATGGTACCCATCGGCGAGTTCGCCATCGACTATCCGACGTTCGAGGCAGTACTCGGTCGACCAAGCTGGTGGCGCGGGCATTTCAAGATGCAGAAAGCGCTCTGGGAGGGGCGGCGGGACGAGATCGTCGAGAGTCAGATCGCCGACGCGATCGAGTTCTTTCACAAGACCGACCAGGACCTAATCATGGTCAACCTCGTACCCAGCAAGAATCATACACCGGAGCCCTGGAAACAGCTTGATTCAGATACGTACCGAGACCCGAAGGGCGACACATACCGTATATCTCCAAAGAGCGAGTGGCTGTGGTGCATCGACCGCAAAGACCCGTGGCCGGAGTACACTGTCGACGATTTCCCCATGCCAGGTCATTTCGGTAAACCGGATGAGTCCTCATGGGAGCTTGTCCGAGCGATCAGGAAGGAATTCGGAGATACTCACTTCATCGCCGCGCGCAGTGGCGACGGGACGTTCCCGATGCCCGGTGGGATGGAGCGCGGGCTCGTTCTCCTCCACGAGCAGCCGGAAGTGGTCGCTCGCGCCGCCGAGGTCGAGATGGCGCAGACGCTCCACATGGACCGGCTCTGGGCACGGGAAGGCGTGGACGGTCTATGCCCGGGCACCGACTACTCGGACAGCCGAGGGCCTCTCGTAGCGCCGCAGGTTATTCAAGACCTGTTCTTCCCACTCATGCGCCAACACTGCGAGGGTGCCCACGCACTCGGTCTACCGGTACTCAAGCACGCCTGCGGGAACAACTGGCGCATCATGGACATGCTCGTGGAAGCC
>CAZSJP010000295.1:0-6280 GCA_964606675.1 uncultured bacterium | reverse complement strand
GCGAATCCGGGCCGCGATCCACCACGAAGAGGGCGATCGCGTGCCAATCTGGGACTACATCGACAATCCCCACGTCGTGGAGCACTTCAAGCAGCCCGGCGACGAGTACGCCGACACGATGAAGCGCGTCTACAACGAACTCGGCATCGACTTCTGCCGGGGATATGGCGCCAGCTATAAGCCCGAAGACGACGGCACAACCAACGAGGACGAGACGACGAAGGTCTCGGGGCAATCCAACTGGGTGACGCACTACCCGATCCAGAACTACGACGATCTCGCGGCATTCGATCTTCCCGAGATCACCGACGAGCAGCTCGATGAGTGGAGCGCGAACACCGTTGCCGGCCAGGAGCGAATGGCGCCGAACTCGTATCTAGTTCCGGGCGGGGGAGCGGGCTTCCACGAGGTCTACGCGCAGATGGGTCAGCAGTTGTTCAGCTACGCCATCTACGACCAACGCAGAGAACTCGACCGGATGTTCGAGGCGTTCAGCCACAACTCCGTGCGGACGGCACGCAAAGCCGCCCAGATGAGGCACGGACCGGTATACTTCACCTGGGCCGATATCGCGTACAAGGGGGCACTGCTCTACTCGGCCGAGTTCCTGCGCGAGACGTTCGTCCCGATGCTGGCACGGGTCTGCGAGCCGCTGAACGAGGCGGGCATCAAGGTCATCTTCCACTCCGACGGCGACGTCTCGGAGATCCTCGACGACATGGTCGACGCGGGCATAGACGGCCTGAACCCGATCGAGCCTATGGCCGGCATGGACATCGGTGCGGTTCGGCGTCGCTACGGGCAGCGATTGATTCTTGTCGGCAACGTCGACTGCTCGCAGGTGCTGCCGTTGGGATCGGTGAGGGACGTTGTGGAGGCTACCAAAGCGTGCCTGCGCGGCGCGAAGGGCGGCGGCCACTTCATCGGCTCGTCGAGCGAGATCGTCCCAGCCACGCCGCTGGACAACGTCCTCGCGTTCTACGACGCATGCAGGACGTACGGTCGCTTCCCGCTGGAGGTGTGATTTCCTCACCGCGCGTTGCGAGCTCCCCTCATCCGCTGGCGCCGGTATTCGCCCCCGACTGAAGTCGAGGGTTGTGGTTGCGAGGTCACCTGGCCGTGACTGCGAGAACGAACCTCATCCCTAGTCCCGCGAAGGCCAGCCTGGCAAGCGCTGCGGATGCGCGACAGCCCAGTCGGCAGGCGTGAGTCGGCATGGCTGATGGTGGCGGGTCTGGCCGACGATACGGGCGACACGAAGCTGCTAGATACCGCCCTCGCAAGTATCCTCGCGTACGGCGACTCGACCGAGACGGCGAAGATCGCTCGCGCCAACTGGGGCGACGCGATGGCTTCGCTGGCAGCAGTGAGACCTCGGTCCATCCGAGAGCAGATGATGTTGCCCCGGGCAAAACGGCTTCTCACGAGTGCGTCAATTCCTCAACATTGCGAGACTGACACCTTGAGCTTGGTCTACCACGTCTCCCCGAGCATGTCTCGCTGTCCCTGTCGTCAGCGCCATTGAGAGGCGGCCCACGGTCAGGGTCACCGTGTACGGTCCCTGGGGCCTTTCGGTCGGGGTCATGACGTAGTCAGCAGTTACGTTGCCATCAGTATCTTGCATCCCATCTATCAGGAGGACACAGGTTTGTGTATATGTGCTAGCCGTGGTGACTTCCATGACGCTGTAGACAGTAAACTTGTTTGATGTTCCGCGGATGATCGCCCCTGGACCCGTACCCGTCTGAACACCGATCTGGCTGTACGACGACTTGATGCTGTTATTGCTGGTTTGATCCCACCAAGTCCACGTGCCCGACTGGAGCGAGTGCCAACTGCTACTTACCTCGGGTGACATAGCTTCGCCCGTAAATGAGTATGTTCCGCTGATCACTGGGGGGCTGACTCCGCGTTCCGGCGTGATGCTCAGCCCTGCGTCGTCAGCTTCCTCGAGCGCCGACTCTACGTAGGGGTTCGACAGGATCTGAGATGGCGTGCTAGATGTGGTTAACTCCGTGTCGTCATCGGACTTGGTTCCCTTGTCACCCCCGCAGGCACTAAGGACAGAGGTGCCAGAAACAGCGAGAAGGAGCAGCGCGGCAGGTCCTCTCATTGGTGCGAGCATAGTACCATCCCCCATTAGGTCAAGAAGCCCCAACTCTTCCATATTGCCGTAATATATGCGACGAATGGCGCAGAGTCAAGCGACGTGGAATGAAAGCAGTCATGAAGCGTTGGGAGTGGGTCCTACTAGCCTCCTCATTGCACATTCGAGCGGACTTGAACTCGCGCGGACGCCGCCGGCGCAAGAACTGCAGCCATCACTGCACCGATGGAGATCCCCCGCATGGAGTCTTGCCGTGCTCCAACCGTCGCCTCACCGGTACGGCAAAGGCACGGTGTGCAGAGCAAGGCACCGAACCAGCCCCTCGACCGCGTGGCGCCGTCCCCACCTTGGGAGCGCTCACGGTTCGGGACCACCGGCGTGAACCGGAGCGACCTCCATAGCGGGCCGCTGCTACTTCAACCCTCGTCGACCACGAACTCGACCTTGCGGCCCTCGCGCGACGAGCGGTAGATCGTCTCCAGCAACGCCACGGTGCGGCGTCCCTCGCGACCGTCGATAGCCGGCGCCTTGCCGTGACGGATCACCTGAATGGCGTCATCGATTATGCTCTGCGACGGGTTTTCGATCGCCTCCATCCGCTTCTGCACCTCTTCCGGAACGTGGTAGTCGCCCTGACCGCCGAGCAGGTCGTGCAGCAGGACGCCGCCATCCGTGCCGTGCACTTCGAGGCTGTAGTACGGGCTCTCGCCGGGGTATGTCGTCGTCGCGGTGACGGCGCCCTTGCTCCCGTTCTTGAAGCTGAGGATGACGAGTCCGACATCTTCGGTCTCAATGTCGTGGTTCATGACAACGGTCTCCGCGTAGACCGTATCGATGTCGCCCATGGTCCACATGAGCATGTCGAGGCCGTGCACGCCCTGGTTGGCCAGCGAGCCGCCGCCATCGAGCGCCCATGTGCCGCGCCATCCCTGCTGCGCGTCGTAGTAGCCCTGGCTACGCCACCACTTGAACCGGAACTCGCCGATCAGCGGCCGCCCGAGCCATCCGGCCTGGACCGCGTGCTGCAACTGGACGTTGGCGTCGACGTATCTGCTCTGGAAGTCGACCATCAGGTGCACGCCGGCCTTCTCGGCCGCGGCGATGAGCCGGTTGCACGCGGCGACGTTCACGTCCATCGGCTTCGTCGTGATGACGTGCTTGCCCGCTTCCGCGGCCTGTATGGCAACGTCGGCATGGGTGCCGCTGGGCGTCAGCACGAAGACACACTCGATGTCGTCGCGCTCCAAGGCGTCGTCTATCGAGAGCGCCCACGGCACGTTCAGCTCTTCGCCGACCTTCTGTGCGCGCTGCTTGTCGATATCGACTACCATCGCCAGGTGCGCTCCCTCGGTCTCGGTGACGAGCTTCGAACGGCCGCGCCCCATGCCCAGACCGACCACTGCAAAACTGACAGGTTCCATTGTCGAAATCTCCTTGTGTCTTCCGATGCATGCGCGGCCGCAGGTGCGGCCGATGCCACGAATGATACCCACCCGAGCGCCCATGTGGGAAGGGGGCATGACTGCCGACAGCACGTTTGCAGCCGGAGGGCCGCACGATAGATTAATGTGGCGGGTGTCGCGAACGACCTCAACAGACGATTGGAGACGACCATGGGCACGGTGCATCTGGAGAACGAGCGCATTCGGCTGGGCTTCGACGAGGGCAACGGATGCCTAGCGGAGCTGACGGACGTGTCGTCGGGCCTGAACCATCTCGATAGACCCATGGACGCACGGCTCTTCCGCGTGGTGTGCCCGAGTGAGCTGTGGCTGTCGCGATTCGCGGACGCGCAGGACTCCGAGCGCCCCGTGATCGAACGGCGGGAGCGGGGCATCAGCATCCGGTACGATCGCGTCGAGGCGATGGACGGCGCTATGGACGTCTCCGCGACCGTGCGTGTCGAACTGCCGCCCGAGAGCTCGGAAGCGATATTCACCGTCGAGCTGACGAACGATGAGCCCGGTCTCATCCACGAGGTCCACTTCCCGTGGGTCGGCGGATGGTCGGCCCCGGGTCGCCGCGACTCGTACAGCGCGACCTGCGGCTGCCAGAATGCGCCGCTCGCTCCCGATACGCCCGAGACGTTCTCGTACAACCTGATGGGGTCGCACCGGAGGCGGCACTTCTCGTACCTCTCGATGCAGTTGCCGCTGTTCGATCTGTCGAACGGGACATCGGGGATCTCCTACATATGCTACCAGGACAGGCCCGCGCTGGGCGGCATGGTCGTCCAGAACCTTACGCCTGAGCCGGACAGCTTCTCCCTCGGGTTCTCGTGGACGCACTTCCCGTTCGTCCCTTCAGGCGCAACGTGGCAGTCGCCACCCGTGGGCATCGGCGTGCACGGCGGCGATTGGCACGAGACGGCCGACAGGCTCCGCGGCTGGCTCGACACGTGGTGGGAAGCACCAAGCCCGCCCGAGCGATTCGCGAGCAGCATCGGGTTCCAGGTCATACAGATCAGGAACTTCGACGGACTGCCGAATCATCGGTTCGAAGACATCCCGGAGCTTGCCCGCGCGGGGCTTGATAGCGGCATCGACGACCTGTGCATCTGGGACCCGATCGCCGGCGTGTATCTCCGCCCGGACGACGGCGACTTCTGGGACGAGTTCGATCCTACTCAGAGCCTCGACGACCTCCGCGCCGCGCTCTCCGAGGCGAGGAAGGACGGCGCCAACGTGAGCGTTCTGGTCAACTACCGGCTCATACGCGGCGAGTCGTCGCTATACGAACGTATCGGAGAGGAGCAGGTGCAGCGAACCCTCTCCGGTACGCCGGTGGCGGAGGAATGGTCCAATTGCAGTTCGGCGCACGCCGGGTTCAGGACGCCGTACCTTAGCGAGCGTGGGCTGGCTCTGTGCCAGAAATCCAATGCGTTCCGCGAGCGGGCGATGGACATCACCAAGCGAACGATGGACCTCGGATTCACGTCGCTATTCATCGACCAGGCATTCGATCAGCACCCGTGCTTCGCCGAGAATCACGGGCACGAATCGCCCGGGGACACGCATGAAGCGGCCATCGATTGGTTCAAGGATGCAGCCGACATGGTCCGGCGCAAGGGCGCCGAATCCTACGTGATGGGCGAGACGACAGACGTGTTCGGAGCGCAGCACCTCGACTTGAGCTGGAACTGGGGATGGGCATCGAGCATGCCGGAGGTGATGCGCTACACGCTGCCTGAGACGCTCCACTGCTGGATAGTCGACCACCAGCCGGCGGTGCTCAACCGGGCTTTCGCCATGGGTTTCCAGATGGCGTTCACAACCGGGATGGCCGAGAAGTCCATCGACGCGTATCCGCAGTTCGCCACGCGCGTGGCCGAGCTTGCGAACCTCCGGAAGAGATGCGCCGACTATCTCGTGCGGGGACGGTTCCGAGACAGGGCCGGCCTGCGGCTCGACGGCGCGTTGGGACACGTCTACGACTCGCCGGCCGGCATCGCGGTGGCAATCGCCGAGGTCGAGGGGTCCGCAGCGGACGTCCGTGCCTCGCTCGATCCGACGGCGCTCGGACGGTCTGCAACCGGCGCCGGCACACTGCACCGGCAGGACGGGGCCGACGATGCCGATGTCGCGGTTGAGGCGGGCGGCGGTGCACAGCTGAGCATCAGGCTCGCGGCGTTCGAAGTTACCGTCTGGACGATACCGGCGACGCCGCGGAGATCCGAACCGGCCGCGTGAGCATGCGGCATTGGCAGATCGGCCAGCCTTTCGTATCATGTGTAAGTATGGCGTTGTGCGAGGAGGGAGGGTGCGCCGATGTCGCACATGTCCAGCTTCGCAGGCGAGCTAGATTGTCAGCATTGCTTCGGCGCTCATGGTGTAGACGAATGGCCGCTCCATGGCGGTACTGTGCCGTTCTGCTTTCAGAAGGGATCTGGCAACTACTCGCTTGAAGTGACTTGCCCACATTGCGGGAAAGTCTGGTATGTGGTCTGGGACGAAGACCCTGGACCGATAGGACCGTTGAATCTCTGAGAAGGCGCGCTGGGAGGCAGCCATGGCCGTTGAATCCGACAACGCAGCGATAGAGAAGAAACTGCTTGGTTTGGTCATAAACGCAGCACATGGCCGCTTCCGCCCCCGCTCCGATCACAGGTTTTTCAGACGCACGAAGGCCTTTGAAGAAGAGCGATATCTCGAGCATCTGGCGCGTAGATTCGGA
>CAZSJP010000294.1:0-6295 GCA_964606675.1 uncultured bacterium | reverse complement strand
GCAATCGTCCGGTAGGCCGACGACGAGATGACATTCCATGCTATAATAGGCCGCCCGTGGGCCAAATGCAAGACCCCTCAGTCAGAAAGCTCCCGGCCGCCGAGTGCAGCGGTGATGGAGCCCTCATCTACCGGGGACGGGCGGTGCACGGAAACATGGTCGGGCGCATCGACCTACGCCGCGGGCTCGCGCACCATGCGGCGCCGAGGCGCCGCGGGCGGGGCGGGCGTCGCATTGGCCCGAGGATGGGGCAGTCATATACTTGCACCGCATACTGCGGCATCCATCGCTCACTATGGGAATGTGCGTTTTGCTAGACGGAAATCACTACGCCGGCAGCACCGGCCTGGAACTCGTCCGGGTCGAGCCTGGGTCGTTCCTCATGGGCAACGACCGACCGCTACCGGACGATCTCGTGCGCATCGGGTACCGGCGCTATGGCGGATTCGACGAGCGGCCCGTTCGGCGAGTGTCGATCACGAAGCCATTCTATATGGGCGTGTGCCCGGTCACCAACGCGCAATACGAGCTGTTCGACCCGTCGCACAGAGACCTTCGTGGCAAGCTTGGCTTCTCGAATGCCGACGACGAGGCCGTGGTCTTCGTGGCATGGCACGAAGCGCAGGCGTTCTGCGAGTGGCTTGCCGAGGCCGACAACTTGCGCTACAGGCTCCCAACCGAGGCGGAATGGGAGTACGCTTGCCGAGCGGGAACGGTCACTCCGTTCAGCACCGGCGACGACTTGCCGCCAGAATACCACCGGCTGCAACGTGTGAGTTGGTACCCGGACCCCGATCTCGGACACGGCGCAGACGACGTCGTCGAGCTGATGACCGAGGTCACGCCGCCAAACGCATGGGGCCTTCGCGATATGCATGGGGTCGTTGAAGAGTGGTGCGCGGATTGGTATGGGCCGTACGACGAACACCGGCCCGTCGACCCGATCGGACCGGCGAGCGGAGACTTCAAGGTTACGCGCGGGGGAAGTCATTCCACGGAGATCTACTACCTCCGGTCGTCGAGCAGATCTGGCACGTTGCCAGGTGACCGGAGCTGGATCACAGGCTTTCGGGTGGCCTTGGGCGACCCGCCGGAGACGGACCCGACGCCTCCCGCGGGTATCGCGCTGCATCAGAGCGACGTCAGACCCGAAGAGCCGGCAGACGTCGGGTCCGGCCCCGACCCGGAGATGCCATATTTCCGAGGGCCGCGCGTCTACGTTACAGTGCCCGACGACAGCAACGGCCCAATGTTCTCCAGGCACAACCACGTTCCCGCCGTCGTTGCGTGCCCCAACGGCGACTTGCTGGCGATCTGGTACACGTGTATCGAGGAGCCGGGGCGCGAAGTCGCCACGGTGGCGAGCCGGTTGAGGTGGCGCTCCGATAGTTGGGAACGCGCGTCCATATTCTGGGATGCACCGGCGCGAAACGACCATGCGTGCGCCCTCTGGTCGGACGGCGATGGGAAACTGTACCATTTCGCCGGACTGTCGGTTGCGGCGACGTGGGGCAATCTGGCGACAGTAATGCGCACCTCTACGGATAGCGGCGCAACGTGGTCGGCGGGCAGGCTGATAATCCCGGAGCACGGACCGCGGCACATGCCGATCGCCGACGTTATACGCACACGCGATGGAACGATGATACTGCCCTGCGACGCAGGTTCGGGCGGCGATGCGGGTACGGCTCTCTGGCTGAGTGACGATGGCGGCGAGACGTGGCGAGATGCCGGCGGCACGATCCGCGGCATACATGCCGGAATCGTCGAGCTTGGCGACGGCAGGCTGCTCGCGCTGTCTCGTGGCGACGAGATCGACGGCATGATGGTCCGGAACGTCTCTGAAGACGTGGGCAGGACATGGTCCCACAGCGCGAGCGGCATCGGGCCGGTCCACGGCGGCCAACGTCTCGTGCTCTTCCGGCTCGCCGAGGGCGCGCTGCTATTCGTGTCGTTCGCGAACGATCCGCTCACCATCGTGGACGAGTCCGGTTCGGAGCGCCCGATCGAAGGTATGTACTGCGCCGTGTCGCACGACGATGGTAGCACTTGGGAGAACCATCGTCCGGTCAGCGACGATGGCATGGAACGTCCGACAGAATCGTTCGACGGCCACGCGTGGCCGATGGGCAGAAGCCGCTCGGAACAGGCTGGTTATCTCACGGTGTGTCAGGCCGCCAATGGGCTGATACACCTCGTGAGCAGCCGCAACCATTACGCGTTCAACTACAAGTGGCTCACGACGCCACCACCTGCGCTGTAGCCGGCGAACGGAGGCGGGGAGAATGCCAGAGTCGACGCACACCAATTCCATCGGCATGGAGTTCGTGCACATCGAGCCCGGCGACTTCCTGATGGGCAACGACCTGCCGTTGCCCGACGACCTGGTGTGCCTCAGTCATCGGCGGTACGGCGATTTCGACGAGCGGCCCGTTCGCCGCGTAGCGATCACGAGGCCGTTCGAGTTGGGGACGTATCAGGTCACCAACGCGCAGTACGAGCTGTTCGACCCCTCGCATCGTGCTCTCCGGGGCAAACTGGGGTTCTCGCACGATGACGACGAGGCGGTAGTATTCGTGAGTTGGGGCGAGGCCGCCGCGTTCTGCGCATGGCTTGCCGGTATGGAAGGCCTCCCATACAGCCTGCCGACTGAGGCGCAGTGGGGATACGCCTGCCGCGCGGGCACGAATACCCCGTATCACACCGGGGACGGGTTGCCCAAGTCGTTTCACAAGAACGCTCGCGTGACGTGGTACCCCGACGCACGATCCGAGCAGGACCCCGATGAGGATTTCCGGCTCACCGTCGGTCGGACGCCGCCGAACCCCTGGGGCCTCTACGACATGCACGGCAACGTCGAGGAGTGGTGCAGCGACTGGTACGGTCCGTACGACGAGCGGCGCCGTGTCGGCTTCGCGGACCCGATCGGCAGGGCCGACGGGTACTTCCGCGTTACGCGCGGCGGGAGCCATTCGACGGAGCTGTACTACCTGCGCTCAGCCAACCGCTCCGGGACGGTACCTGAGGAGCGAAGCTGGCTGATCGGATTCCGCGTCGCCATCGGCGAGGTGACGCCTCAGTTTCCACCCATAGGGCAGCCGCTCCGCCTCCACGAGCGAAACGTGCAGCCGGAGATCCCGGAAGACATCTCCGCTGGACCTGACGCATCCGCGCCGTACTTCAACGGGCCGCGCGTCTACGTGAACATCCCGCCGGATTCGTACGGTCCGGCGTTCTCGCTGCACAACCATGTTCCCGCCGTCGTATCGTGCCCGAACGGCGACGTTCTGGCGATCTGGTACACGTGCGACGAGGAACCGGGCCGCGAGCTGGGTATCCTCGCGAGCCGGCTGCGCTGGGGCGCCGACGAGTGGGAGCCCGCGTCGCCCTTCTGGGACGCACCCGACCGGAACGACCACGCATCGGCGCTCCTAAGCGACGGCGCCACCCTCTACCACCTCAACGGTCTCTCGGCGGCGGCGACCTACGGAAGCCTGGCGACCATCATGCGGACGTCCTCGAACAGCGGCGCGACATGGTCGAAGGCATCTCTCATACTCCCCGACCATGGCCCTCGCCACATGCCCATCGCATCGGCATTCCAGTTGAGAAACGGCACGCTCGTTCTGCCGTGCGACGCGGTCTCGGGCGGACATGGCGGGACGGCGCTCTGGATGAGCGAGGACGCCGGACGAACGTGGCGCGACCCAGGCGGCACCATCGCCGGCATCCACGCGTCGGTTGTCGAGCTTGACGACGGTCGGCTCATGGCGCTCGGACGCGGCGACAACGTCGATGGCATGATGCCCATGAGCCTCTCGGACGACCGGGGCGCAACGTGGGCGTACTCGGCCAGCCCGTTTCCACCCATCGGCACTGGGCAGAGGCTGGTGCTGCGGAGGCTGCGCGAGGGGCCGATCCTCGCGGTTTCGTTCGCAACCGCGCCGATGACGATCACGGACGAATCCGGTGCGGAGCGCGACGTCGAAGGCATGTTCTGCGCGCTCTCACTGGACGAGGGACGGACGTGGACCAATCGACGACTCGTGAGCGACGATGGCCTGGAGCGCCCGGTCGAGACGCTCGACGGGTGGGCATGCCCCATGGGCGCGAGTCTGTCCGAACGGCTGGGGTATCTGACGGCGTGGCAGGCCCCGAACGGCCTGATCCACCTGCTCAGCAGCCGGAATCACTATGCATTCAACCACAAGTGGCTCGTGACGCCACCACCGGCGCCATAGCCGGATCGCAGGCCGCGGCGCCGTTCTGGCGTTGGCGAACGGAGGCTGAAGAGATGCCGGAAGCGACACACACCAACTCCCTCGGCATGGAGTTCGTACCCATCGAGCCCGGCCGCTTCCTGATGGGCAACGATGCCCCGCTGCACGACGATCTCGTTCGTCTCAGCCACTGGCGTTACGGCGACTTCGACGAGCGCCCCGTGCACCGGCCCGACATCAAGCAGGGGTACCACATCGGGACGCTGCAGGTGACCAACTCGTGGTACGAGCAGTTCGACCCATCGCATAGAGACCTTCGGGGCAAGCTCGGGATGTCCGCCGAGGACGACGAGGCAGTCATCTTCGTCAGTTGGTACGACGCCGTAGCCTTCTGCGACTGGCTGTCGGAGAAGGAAGGACGCGTCTACCGACTCCCGACCGAGACGGAGTGGGAATACGCCGCTCGAGCCGGGACGACGACCGCGTATCACACCGGCGACACCTTGCCCGACGAGTTCGCGAAGAACGCCCGGATGACTTGGTTCCCGGACGAATCGCGGACGAAGGGCGAGAACGTGGTGCCGCTGCACGTCGGCCGGACCCCTCCGAACTCGTGGGGCCTGTACGACGTGCACGGAAACGTCGAGGAATGGTGCAGCGACTGGTACGCGCCATACGACGGCCGCGAGCACGCCGACCCTCTCGGCCCTGCCGATGGCGATTTCCGCGTGACCCGCGGCGGGAGCCACTCGACGGAGCTCTACTACCTCCGCTCGTCCAACCGAATGGGTGCGTTGCCCGAGGAGAGCAACTGGCTGATCGGGTTCCGGGTCGTGATGGGCGAGCCTGCGCCGTTCACGTGGTGGGGCCACTCAGCTCGCATCCAGCTGAATCGCTCGAACGTCGTGCAGACCGCCGCCGTTCGTGAAGAAGCGCGACGGGACCCTTCGGAGCCGTATTTCGCAGGGCCGCGGAGGTATGTCAACATACCGGACAGGTCGTTCGGACCGGCGTTCTCCTACCACAACCACGACCCAGCCATTTGCGAGTGCCCGAACGGAGACATCCTGGCGATATGGTACACCTGCGTCGAGGAACCCGGCCGCGAACTGGGCATAGTCGCCAGCCGCCTCCGGGCCGGCGCCGACGAGTGGGAAACGGCGTCGTCGTTCTGGGATGCGCCCGACCGCAACGACCACGCACCGGCCCTCCTACGCGCGGGCGACACACTGTATCACTTCAACGGCCTCTCGGCCGCGGCGACATGGGGACCACTTGCGACGATACTCCGCACGTCGACCGATAGCGGCTCGACGTGGTCGAAAGCGCGCTATATCATCTCCGACCACGGTCCGCGTCACATGCCCATCGCCTCGGCGTTCCAGCTGAGGGATGGGACGATGGTCGTGCCCTGCGACGCAGTCAGCGTCGGAGGCGGCGGAACGGCCCTGTGGATGAGCGACGACGACGGCGCACGATCGCCGGAATCCACGCGTCCGCCGTCGAGCTCGCGGACGGTCGACTGATGGCGTTCGGGCGCGGCGACGAGATCGACGGCATGATGGCGATGAGCACCTCCGACGACCGTGGCAGGACGTGGGACTATCGACCGACAGTCTTCCCGCCGATCCGAGGCGGTCAGCGACTGGTGCTGAAGCGACTGGCGGAAGGGCCGCTGATGTTCGTGTCGTTCGCCGATGAGCCGATGGCGGTATCGGACGCCTCCGACGCGGAGCGGACGGTGCAGGGGATGTATTGCGCCGTATCGTTCGACGACGGGGCGACGTGGACGAACCGCAAGGTTGTCAGCGACGGGGGCGGTGAGCGCGTCGTGGAGATGATGGACGGCGCTGCCGGTCCGATGAGCCGCAGCCGCAGCGAACCCATGGGCTACCTGACTGCGTGCCAAGCTACCGACGGGCTGGTACACCTCATCAGCAGCCGGAATCACTATACGTTCAACCTGGCGTGGCTCACGGAGCCACCGCGCGCATCCTGAAGGCGCGCGTCGACGGAACGGACGGACGAGGCGCGGGTGCCAAGATGAAACGTGCGATACTACTGATCTTCTGCAG
>CAZSJP010000293.1:0-6309 GCA_964606675.1 uncultured bacterium | reverse complement strand
TACGTCCGGCGAGCCGCTGAGGCCGGTCGGGGCGATCTCGTTGCGCGTCACCGGAGCCGGTGGGCGGACTTCTGGTCGAAGAGTTTCGTTCATATCGGTGACGGCTATGTCGAGAACCTCTGGTACATGAACCTGTACCAGATCGGCTCCTCTTCTCTGGGCGACTATCCGCCCCATTTCATCGGGAGCATCTGGTCGTGGAACCGCGACTGCCGCCCGTGGAACCACTACTTCCAATGGAACCAGCAGCAGTACACATGGCCGCTGCACGCCGCTGGGCATCCGGAGTTGATGATGCCGTACGCGAAATGGCGGAAGGAGAGCCTTGAGGGCGCCAGACACGCCGCCAGACTTGCCCACGACTGCGACGGGGCATTCTACAGCGACATATCCGACCGGCGCGGGAATCAGGCCGCACTGGGCGAGCAGGAGATACACAACCTCGGATCGACGGCGCTGACGGGGCTCGACCTGCTCCGTCACTACGAGTACACGCTTGATGACGCGTACCTGAAGGAACTCGCGCACCCGGTTCTCCGCGAGATCGTACGGTTCTACCTGGGCAAGCTGGAGAGAGGGGGCGACGGCCTATACCACATCCCGGACGCGCTACCGAACGAGGAGAGCATCAGGTGCCGCGACACGACGAACGACCTGGCGGGGATCGGGAAGCTGTTCCCGGCGTTCATCGCTTTCTCGGAAAGGCTGGGGCAGGACGATGGATATCTCGACGGCGCCGGTTTCGGCATCGACGATGAGACAGCACTCCGCAATGCGGCAACGGAAGCCCTGGACAACCTGGCGCCATACCAGTTCGCGGAGGTGCCCGAGGGGGCGATACCGTGGGCGGACCTGAAGCCTGGAGACCGGCTGATCGCGTTCGGAACCATGGTCGAATCGGGCGCACCGGGCCACCCGTGGGCGAGACGACCGGGCTGGGCACCCGAATCGGACCTTAGCCTTCCCTGCTCATATCACGCGGTCAACGCACAGGTCATGCCAATCTTCCCGGCCAATCTTGTCGGAATCGATGACGAGGGTACAGACCTGCATGAGGGATGTCGGAACGCGGCGCTCTCGTTCGATCCTGTTGGGAACAACGGCCACGGACCCCTGCCGATCTGCTACGCCCGTCTAGGAATGGCGGACGAGTTGCCGGAGATCTTGGAGAGATGGGTCGACGACTACCAGATATTCTCGCAGGGATTGTTCTGCTACTTCAAGCGCGACTACTGGAGCAAATTGGCCGGTGGCAGCACTAGCGAACCGTATTCCGCGAGCGAGCACAAGGTTCTGGGTCTGACGAACGACGTGGAGGTCCTGTTCAGCGATCCCGAGGAGCGGACCGAGCTTCTGCGACGACCATTCGCCCACATGGCGCTGGAGGCCGGTTCGGTGCTCCAGGCTACCGTGAACGAGATGCTCCTGCATAGCCATTACGGCAGGATCCGCGTCTTCCCTGCAACCCCACGAGACTGGGAATGCAGCTTCACCCTCCACGCGGTGGGAGCATTCGTCGTCACGTCGGAACAGGTCGATGGCGAGCCGGCCTACGTCGCAATCGAGAGCAAGAAGGGTGGGCAATGCCGGGTTGTGAATCCGTGGGGAACCGCCGAGCAAGTGCGGGTCCGGCTGGCCGATGGCGACCGACCTATCCTGGATTGTAGCGGCGAGACCGAGCTGACTTTCGACACCGAATCGGGGCTGACGTACATCATCGAACGGGTTGCGTACCCGCTGTCTTCCTACGACCATGCGCCACGCGGCGGCAAGACGAACGTTCGGCCCAAAGCGAAGCGGCGGGCAGTTCTCGGAATCCCGCGTCGTTTCTGATATGCTGATCCGACGGATGCGTGTGCGTCCGCGTTCGTGCTTCGCGACTGTCGGGCATATCGCGAGCAAGGCTGGAGCGCGCCGCCGCTGAGCCGGAGCACCAGGCGGGGAGGGAAACATGAGACGCGAACCGAATAAGCAGTACTGGCAGGGGGAAGTGGTAGCAGACTATGGGAGGAAGCAGAGGCTGATCGTCCCCCGAAAAGATGAGATTCTCGACACAATCGTGGACCTCATCCCCTTTGACAAGGATCAGGACCTCCACATTCTCGACGTTGGCGCCGGGCAGGGAGCGCTGTCCGAGCGCGCCCTGACTCATTTTACACGTGCGCATGTGACCCTATGCGACTCATCCGTGGAGATGCTCGCAGTAGCTGAAGCGAGGCTTGCGGCGCACGCTTCTCGCATCTCGACTGTGGTGTCTGACTTCAACGCTGAGGATTGGCACGCGCAAGTGGACGCGCCAGTGGACGCCGTCATCGCCTCGGTCGCTCTCCACTATCTACGAACAGAACGCCGTGAGCGATTCTTCCGGAGCGTGTTCGGCCTGTTGAGCGTGCCGGGGTGTTTCCTGTGCGGGGGAGCGTACAACGCCGGAGACCCGTTTGTCCAACGGCGTGGGACGTCGCGTATGCTCGAGTACATCCAGGAGCAGCTTCTGGATACGGAGGGCAAACAGATTGCCATCGAGAAGCTGCGGGAGAACGCGAAGACGGAATCGGACAAGGCAGGAATCAACAGGCTGCTTCTCCGGGAGCAATGTGAGCTCTTGGAACAGTCCGGGTTCGCCAGCGTCGAGGTCGTCTGGCGGTATCTGCTGATGGCTGTGGTTGCCGCCTACAAGAGATAGGACAGCCAACAACTGCGTCGAGCGGGTGTCGGAGCGGACAGCCCGCAACCTGAGTCGGCATTGGCCATGGTGCCGCCGCGACATATCGTACGCGCACGAGGCAACGATGGTGACGACTGCCGATGGCGGCGACGCCGGGCGTGCGTCGACATCGAACAGGAAGCCGAGAGGGAGATCGAGATGGCGGAACGAACGATGATGCGTACGGGGAACCCGACGCTCAAGGCTGATACCTTCACGAGAGCGGGGACGGTCGAGCGCGATCAGGCGATGACGATCGCCGGAACCGTCAACAAGACGACTCTGTCGCTGCTGATTCTTATCATCGCGGCTACCTGGACATGGAACCTCGCCAAAGCCGGCTCATTCCCCGTGGGCCTGGTGGGGTTCGGTTTCATCGGCGGCCTTGTCGTGGGGCTCGTTACGGCATTCAAACAGACGTGGGCGCCATACACCACGCCGATGTATGCGGCGCTGGAGGGGTTCGCGCTTGGTGGCATTTCGGCCGGGTTCGAGAGCGCCTATCCGGGCATCGTGAGTCAGGCGATCTTCCTGACGTTCGGCGTTCTCGGTTCGCTCCTTCTCGCCTACCGTTCGGGGCTTATCCGGGTGACGGAGAACTTCAAGCTCGGCGTTGTCGCTGCCACCGGCGGCATCGCCATCGTGTACGTGCTGAGCTTCGTTCTCGGCATGTTCGGCATCGACGTGCCCATGATCCACTCGAGCGGCACGTTCGGTATCTTGTTCAGCCTGTTCGTCGTGGTGATCGCCGCGCTGAACCTGGTGCTCGACTTCGACTTCATCGAGAAGGGCGCAGAACGCGGCGCACCGAAGTACATGGAGTGGTACGGCGCATTCGGCCTCTTGGTGACACTCATCTGGCTGTATCTGGAGATCCTGCGTCTGCTCGCCAAGCTGCAATCGTCGGACGATTGAGGCGGGGACGGGTGCCGTGCGGCTACGCGGCTACTGGCTCCTGAAGAGCGGTAACTGTTCCGCGCCGCGGTGCTCGGACGCGCAGTTGTCGGCACTCACCAAATCCAGCTGCAGCACGAAGTACGGCAACAGAAGGCAGAGCGAGGCGGGGCGCGCGTGCGGGGCCATCACTCCCCGCCGATCATCGCGCCCAACACGGTGATGCCGACCGATGTGATGCGGAGCCCGGAACTGGACCTGTATTGGCCGTAGATGCCGATGTACCTGTTGAGATAGACCCCGCCACCAACGCCCACCGAGACCCCACCGAGACTCTCATAGTCAGGGTCATCGGGGTACGCAAACTCGTCCCCTCTCTCATACAGGTGGCCGCCGACTAGGCCTTGGACGAAGAACGGTCTGTACCCATAGCGAACCAGCGCGTCAAAGCTGCCACCCCAGCCACTGGAGAAACCGTGGACGGCGAACTGCATCCCACCACCCCAACCGCTCTGCCCCAGATAGACGAACCCAAACTCGAAAGCATTGCCTGCCAGCGTCTCGTACGGCTTCCTTGCCCAAGAGCGACCGCCGTGCAGGGTCACCCCAGATATCTCTCGTCCGACCGCGACCTGGTCAAAGCGCCCAGCCTCTTCTGGCGGCAGTTGGCGCGAGACGGCTGCGCGCGATGGAGCGCGGGTTGTCCGGCCGACTTCACCGGAAACGTGCTGATTCGGCTCGCCGACCCTCTCCGCACTCACGGACAGCCCGGACAACTGTCGGGCGACTTGTCGCACTTCCGTCCTCACAACATCGCGGAGCGAACACTCGCAATCCCTCGCCGCCACCCGCGCGACGGCACCCGTTTCGACATTCACCAGCCGGGTATTCAGCGTGTACATGCCCTCGATTCGACCTACGCCGCCAACGACCATCCATCCCACGCCGAGTAGCTGCCCGAGTTCCACCGCGCATTTGGTAGTCGCGCAGGCGCTGACCTGGAACTCCTGCTCAGCTAGGATCTCGTCCACTCGTTCGCGCTCAACGATATGGAATCGCCCTGCTTGGAACAACTCAATCCGCAGGCGATCAGTGAGAAGCCGCAGGTCCGCGTCCGAGAGACCAGATCCTGCAAGCCTCAGCACCGCCACCGTAGGTGGATCATCCGCGCGAGACTCCGCCTGGGCGCGAACGGTCAACGCGAACAGGACCATCACCAGCGATACATGGGCCACTACGAACCTGCCGGCGGGGCATGCTGCGGCCATCATTCCGCGCCCCCTGCTGCGCCCGAGTTGTCCCCACGTCCCTGATTCTATTCTCATGCAATCAATGTAGCTGAGAACAACCAAATGGTCCAAGCGTCTTGCCCCGCGGGCATGCTTAGCGTCTACTTTCGTTGCGATGCGGTCGGACGATCAGGGCGAGGCTGGTGCGACGCGAGTGGCGTGGCTACAACACCTACGCGGCAGCTGCGCGCTCGGCTTCTTCTTGGGCGATGCGGACCCAGGTGCGGAAACGCTCGGGCTGATGGTTGCACGTGTGCGTGTCCTTGAGGATCATCTCGACCGCGCAGCCACGGGCGACTTCGAGCGTGTGCCTGATCTCGGCCCGGATGTGATCGGGGTCGTACGGATCGACGATGCACACCGGGTTCGGCTTCCACGAGTAGATGTACTTGTCTTGCAGCTTCTCGGCTGCAACGGCGACGTCTGTCCACGGCGTGATCGATATCCTGCGCAAGTTCGGGATGCAGCGCATGATCGCATCGAGCTTGTCCGTCATGTCCTCGCAGCAGCCGTAGGAATTGAGGCCGAACCGCTCCAACAGCGGCGCCTGATATTGCAGGCCGAACTCCTCGTACATGACAGGCGATACGAGCGTGTATTCCTGCGAGTGCGAGAACCCCCACAGGTCCTTCAGCCGCACCTTGCCGTCGAACCCCTCCGAGGGCAACTGCCTCGTGTAGGCCGTGCCGCCGGAGCCGACGTAGGTCTCGCCGTCGGTGAGTTCCAGCTCGCCCGACGCCTCCACGTCGTCGAGCAGCAGCTTGGCGTTCTCCGTGACGAACGTGAATACCTCGTGCAGCCATTCGGGGCGATCCATCATGTCCAACATCACCTGGTGCAGACCGCGAATGAAGCAGATGAATCGGACGGGGTTCGTGTTGACGCCCGGATTGCGGCCCCATCTGAAAGTGAGTATGTCGCCGAACACGTCGTTCATCGTCTCGGCGATTCGCGCCTTCTCTTCATGGTCGTACTCCATATGGGGCACGCCGAGTATGGCGAAATCCTCGGGTTCCTTCAACACCGGATCGTAAGTACCTGCAGCGCCCACGCCCTCGATTCGTCTGAGGCGGGTCTCGGCGTTCCAGCCGACCTCGCGCCGCGGCGGCCCGACTTCGATGGTCGGCTCGATGACGTTGTCGTCGCGGATGTTCTCCCAGCGATAGATCTTCTGCTTCAGGTACGCCTCGCGGCCTCGCCACACCGGGTCGGTGAGCTTCAGCGTGCCGGCCGGCATAAGCTCCCGCCACGATCCTTCGGGGAACGCCAGCGCCAACGGCCGGACGGGCCGCAAGTCGTTCAGGGCGTACCACCAGTTGCGCCGCTCCTCGTTGTACGGGTCGGCCGCGATCTCGGCTACACGCGTCGCCAGGTCCCGCAAGTATGTTCGGTCGCGTGTCGATAGAGACATTATTGGGGCCT
>CAZSJP010000292.1:0-6316 GCA_964606675.1 uncultured bacterium | reverse complement strand
GGATCGAGGAAGAGATCGGGAACGCGACGAACCGTCGAGTGCCACTCAAGAGGGGCGGATTCCTCGTGTTCGACCACACTGAAGCGATGTGGACGATTGATGTTAACACCGGTAGGTACGTCGGCAGAAGCAGTCAGGAAGCGACGATATTCAACATGAACATGGAGTCCGTCGACGAGATCGCGCGCCAGTTGCGCCTTCGAGACATGGGCGGCATAATAGTGATCGACTTCATCGACATGGCCGGCGAAGCCAACAGGACCAAGGTCTGGGAATCCTTCTCCAGCGCGCTAAGAAGAGACAGGTCGAGGATCAACGTGGCGGAATCCATCAGCGAGTTCGGCCTGATGGAGATGACCAGGCAGCGCGTGCGCCCGAGCCTTCTACACACGTACAGCGAGCACTGCCCGACGTGCAAAGGATCCGGTCGCGTGCAGAGTCCGGATACGACGGTCACGAAACTCGAACGATGGTTGCACAGGATGCGTGCGGGCAATGGAGAGCGGCGCCTGGTGCTCGAAGTGCACCCTACGGTCTCCGAATACCTCCGCGATGACGACGAGCGGCGCTTGAGGGCATTGCGAAGGGCAACCGGCGCCCGGCTCACGCTGGAGGATGACCACGACATGGAGATCGACGCGTACCGCTTCTCCAGCGTGAGAACCGCCGAAGACCTGACCGTTCGGTACGAATCCTGACGGACGTTGGCAAACTACGTCATGAAACCGATCTCAACAAGACGGGGTATAATACGCATGACTACTCGCGTTCGGACTCAGTATAGCGCCGTCTCGCTCGCCGCGTGCGTCGCGATAACGACGCTCGCGTTCACAGGTTGTGGAGATTCGGGGGGAAGCCTCGTCAACCCGCTCAGACGCGGCGGCGACGTTGCGATCGAGATAGGTCGCGGCACGGCTCCTGAGTTCGATTGGGCCGATGGTGAGGCCGTCAGCTCGATCAGCGTCTGGGACTTCGGCCCGACGGGCGAGCCGGCGAACCCGCTATGGGGCTATGAGGCCGGCGAATATACGCCACCGGTGAAGTATGGCGACATACTGACCGGCGGAAGGGAGATGCCGGGCAGAGGGGGTCCCCCGTTGCGAGCCGGTTTCCGATATCGTGTCCAGGTCACCAGAGGCGGCGAGACGAGCGAAGCCGACTGGATCGTCCCCTGACACCGCCAAACGCCGGCGCGTCCGGCACCCTATCACCAGTAGAGTATCGAATGCCCGGCGCGGGGGAACCAGATCACGTCGCATACGAAAGAGACTGATGCGGCGGACACCGCACCGAGCAACAGGCCGATGAAGAACGGCTTGCACTTGTTGTATGCATCTATCCCGCCGACGTGCTGAATCACCGACTTCGCCGCCCAAGTGATGAACACGCTGAACGAACTGTGCACCGTGTGGTAGGTGAAGCACACCACCAGACCTATCGGATGGAGCGGCCATGCCGGAAGTGTGTATCGCAGGAAAGACACCACTCCCATCAGCACCGCGCCGACGCCGAAATGCGCGAGCCTGCCGTATGAAGGGCTCTGCGGGTCCGTGATCTGCCGCATCACGTCGTTGTACGGTATGGTCGCGGCGTCCTTGAAGACCCAGTTGTCGATGTTGAACGCGCCTTGCGAGTAGCCCATGCCGATCGTGTACCATACCGCAACGCCGATTCCGACGGCCAGGGCCACCGGAATCGCCCAGTTCAGCTCGCTCCGGCGATAGCCAAGCCTGTCGCTAAGGGCCAACCCGTGCCCCATCGCATTCAGGTCTGTCGCTTTCATCGTAGAGAACTTGGCGTAGCTGAGCGCGACAGCCGTCAGCACGGCCGGGGCGATGTTCGCCGAGCCAAGCGCGTGCACCGTGAAGACCGCCGGGTCGATCGGCAAGCTCATGTAGAGTATGCCGCCCTCGAACGTCAGGCGCGAAAGCCCGAGGTAGATCACCATCACGATGCCGAGCAACATTACCGCGCCAACCAGGTCCATCCCGGCCCTCAGTAGGAACATCAGCATATAGGCCGCCCCACCGAGGACCAGCGTGCACGCCATCCTGTACGAGATCGGCTCGTCCGCGTCCTCGCCCGGCCGTCCGCGCCCGATGGCCGTCTGGACCACTGTCGCGAGATGTCGCCGCGCCATCCAGATCATGATGCCGATGAAGACGGCCATCGCGCCCGTGCTGAGCCAACTCATGGAGTCGTCCGCCAGCGACGCGTGTAGCCCGAGCCGCCTCGACACACCGGTGTAGATCGCGCCAAGCACCATCCACACCCACATGCTCAACAAGACCTCCTTGGGCGCAAAATACGACACGGCGATCACGGGGAAGAACACTTTGATCGGGATCGGAGGGAACTCGTTGCCGAATTGCACCGAGGGCAACTCTGTCGGGATGCGGGGAAACAGCGGCAAGAAGTTGCCCAGCATGTTGAACAGCAGCCAACCGCACGAAACGGAGAAACCCCACCAGAATACTCTGCCCCGAACCATGGGCGGCCAGAACCGACCACGCTCGGGGGCCTCCGCGATGGCCAGCGGCACCTGATTCAGCGGAAACGGAAGGCGCTCATGCTCGACCCAGTGGCGCCGGAACATGACGCTCAGGCCGTACAGGAGTGCCATCAGCGCCCCTGCGAAACTCGTCCACCATCCGACCGACACGGCCCACGCGCCCCATGGCACCAGCTCACCGGGCGGCAGGCCGTCGTAGAACCACTTCACTGCCGATGCGCCGTCCGAAGGCACGAGGTACTTCGGGAGGTACGAGAAGAACGTTTCCGCCCAACGATTTTCCGGCGTCGCATAGTACACCGGCGCCGAGATCGTGGCCAGCATCGTACCGACGTACCCCAACCCGACGACCGCGGCGGCCATGATGCCCATCGAGTACGCCACCCCCAACTCCGGCGGCTCAAGCCTCCACGACGGCCTCATGCGGGCCAGGAGCGGGTTCACCACGAGGACGAAGAACGCGAACATGCCGACGATGCCCCACGGAAGAGCCGTAAACGTCATCGGCGTGTTGCGCAGCAGATACCGCGTGTATGGCGACCCCAGCGCGATTGCGACCACCAGCACGAGGCCGACCGAAGCGGCTCTGACCGACGACCGGGCGCCCGTCACGTGGCAACCCGTGTGTCGGGCAACCGCCCGCCCGGCAACGCGCGAGGTTGCGGCGTCGCGAGCCGGCTGCGCATCCTGTCGGTGACCTCGGCGACGTACACCTGCGCCGTCCCTGTGCAGTCGCTGGTGTATACGACTTTGGAGCAGTCCGGGCTGAGCGACGGGTGCGCGTGAGTGAGCTGAGGATGGCCGCCCGAGTTGTCGCTCATGCAGACGAGCGCGTACTGACGAGTGCGGATGTTGACCAACATGATTCCTTCGTTGGGCCAGTTAGTGTCGGCAACGGTCCAATCCGGGTCGGTCGACCGGCCGCTGTGCCAGAAATAGCTACCTTCGACGATTACTGTCGATTCGGCCTGCCCCTCCTCGCGCATGTGGATCATACGATCGGGCATCACCCCGCAGCCGAGGTAGTTCGGCGTGTCGCCGACCCACGTGAAGTGCGAAAGGTCCGATGTCGCCAGCAGACGGTTGTTGCTACCGTCGTAGCCCATGCCGTACATGCGGCCCTCGCCGTCTTCGTCGGTCCCTCCGTACGAGACGCCGTGGCCTCCCGGGCTGGCGTGGAGATGTATCACGCCCGGCATCGTGACAAGCACGACCGATTCGGTCCCGTCGGTCCTGTAACGCACTACCGACTGCATCCGGTCGGACGTGCGGGTGCCGAAGCCGAAGTAGAACTCCCCGTCGGTGCTCACGCAGCCCATGCTGTAGCCAAGCGACGAGTACCCATCCGGGCCGGGGCCGACCTCGTTCCGTTCGCCCGTGTCGAGGTCCACTCGCCACAGAGCCGTCCCCCGCTGGTACCACGCGACAGGGCCGTCGGCGGCGATGGCGAAGTTGTCGGCATCGTCTTCGTCGGTAACCTGCCGCAAATTGCGCCCATCGACGTCGCACGCGGCCAAGTCCCAACGCGAGTCTCTCGAAGCGGTCCTCTGGCAACGGAAGACGACGGTGGAGTTGTCGGAGGTGAAGGAAGGGTGCTCGTAGTAAAGGTGGGTGCTAGGCGTCGGGAAGCTCGTCATCTGCGTGACGGGAACGCCCGTGACGCGGTCGTTGCCCAGCTTGCGCTCGCAGCCATGGTCTCTGGCGAATGACACTGTGTGCGACTCCTTTGCGCGCCTCACCGAACGGCGCCGCAACCGCGGGAACTGCTCGCAGGCAGCGACGCTACTGATGCATCCTGTAGCCACCGCCAACGTACAGCAGTTGCCCCGTCAGCCAGCGAGCCATTTCTGAAGCCAGGAAGAGGATAACGTCCGCCACGTCCTCTGGTCTACCGACACGGCGCAGCGGCGTGTCGGCCTCGATGCTGGCTTCCGCCTCGGGCGTGATGTACCCGGTCTGGATCGGACCGGGCGCAACAACATTGACGGTAATTCCGTATTTGCCCATCTCGCTCGCGGCAGAGCGGCTGTACGATTCGATCGCGTGCTTGCTGGCTGCGTAGCTGACATTGGCCGCGTGAGCGTGAGCGGCGTCCGTGCTGATGTTGATGACCCGACCCCAATTGGCGCTCCGCTGGAGATGGCGCTTGAGGTACTCGCTCATGATGAGAGCGCTCGCGCGAGCATTTGTGGAGAAATGCGCGTCGACGCCGGCTGCTGAAATCAGAGACACGCCGGTGTCGTCGTCCCCAGTCGATGCGGGGTCGAAGGTTTCCGGTTCACAATGAGTGTGGTTGTTGACCACGATGTCGACTGGCCCCAAAGCTGCTTCGCACAGGTCGAACAGTCGCGGAATGCTGCCCGCATCAGACAGATCTGCTTCATGGGCCGCGACGACTCCGCCTTGTGCCCGAATCCGGTCCACAAGAGGCTCAGCCGGCTGCTGCTGCCTGGCCCGATAGAGGGCATCGCCGCCTCTGCCGTCTAGCCTCGCCTGCTCTAGTTCTTCATCGGAGTACCGGCAAGGACCGCGGTAGTAGGCGACGAACGCCCTGGCTTTCTGTGAGGCAAAGGCCTCGACCGTGGCCGCTCCGATTCCGTGGTTAGCGCCGGTAACGAGAACGGTCTTCCCTTCGAGTCCGGGATCGATCATGTTCTCCTGCATCCTACCCGTGGAGGAGTCGCCAGTTCTGGTGCCGGGCGCTATTCTGACAGCTCGAAATCCTCTTCGTCGATCCTGTACGCGCGAATCTGCGCCATCGGCGCGTCGTCGACGATGTAGTTGACAATGAAGATGTCGCCGTCGGGGGGCGCAACCCAACCGGTGTAGCCCGTGTCGCGGCGCGGGCTGCGATCGTGGTCGATCGGCAGAATCAGGCCGCTCTGGCGATTCGCATCGGGCTCCAGCGCGCTCTCGACCGGCTCGCGGTACGCGAACAGGTTCTGTGCCATCGAGCCCACGCCTCCAATGGTCTGACGGTACGTGATCATGACCTCGCCGCCCGGCAGCAAGCCCGCCACCGGTCGGTGACCGCCAGCCATTAGCGTCGCGTGGGGGCCGTCCCACGTCTCGCCGCCGTCATCCGAGAATGACTTGTATACCGGCAGCCCTTTCATCGAGTTCTCGCGCATGTAGCAGACTAGTTCGCCGCCCGGCAGGCGAAGTATCGATCCCTCGCAGAGGTCCAGGCCGGGGTCGTGGGCGACCGTGACGGTGTCCGACCACGATATCCCGCCGTCGTCCGAGACCGCTACCGTCTGTTTGCGCATCCCGCTTTCGTCGTCGCGCCTGTGCGACCCGAGAAGCAGCCTGCCCGTCGGCAGGTCGCAGATTCGATCCGGCACGATTCCGGGCACACCGGTGTCGTGAGGGCCGTCGGCCTCGGTCGCCGACTCGTTCAGCAGCTCGCAGATCCGACCCGGCATGATGCCGGGCACACCCGTGCCATGAGGGCCGTCGGCATCGGTCGCCGACTCGTTCAGCCACCAGAGGTGCGTCGACGATCCGGCGTCTTCGTGGCCCTCGAACCGCGGGAACAGGTCGCACAGGATGTACGTCCGGCCGTCGGCCAAGCAGCCGACGCGAGGGCAGTTCCACTTCTGAAGCTCACCGGAAGCGAATACTGTCTCGACGAGTAAGCGCTTGCCGCTCCAGCTCTCGCCGCCATCGGACGAGATGCGCCAGACGAGGCGGGTGTACTTGTCGGCTACGTGGCTGTCGCTCTCGCGGTACACACAGAGCAGGCGTCCATCGGCAAGTCTGGCCAAGTCGGGGAAGCACTCGTACTCGCCGTCGTCTCTCGAA
>CAZSJP010000291.1:0-6318 GCA_964606675.1 uncultured bacterium | reverse complement strand
TCCAGTAGGCGGAGTCCTGATGGGGCGGCTTCGCCGACCCGACGAAGGGCGGCTTGCAGAGCGTCTGGTCGATGAAGACCTTGACGTTCGGACCGAGCAGTTCGGTCACGACGTCCAGTATGCGTGGGTGGCGGGCGTACTCGGCGAACACCGCGTCGTGCTTCGTGACGCTGGATATCTTGCGGACGTTGTTGAACCGGATCGGGGCCGGCTCGGCCTCGCCGCCGGCAACTCGCGGCTCGATCTGCACGAGATCGGCCGGGAACTCGACCAGGCAGTTGGCGATGTCTTCGAGCCGCTGATGTAGCGCCCTGACTTCAAGTGGGGTGAGCATGTTCTCGCGGACGATGAACCCGTCGCGGTCGAACTGCTCCTTGGTGCTGGCTTCCGATGGCATGTGGTGGTCTCTCCGTGTCAAAGAACCGGACGATGGGGCGCACGAGAACTCTACCGGCGCCTCGGCTGCGTGGTAGGTCCTCGTTGACCGGATGTGCGCGCGCGCATACCGTTTGTACGTCAGGACGAACCAAGGCAGTTCCCAACCGCACGGAGACGGCCCTCCATGACCGACGGCCACACAGCGGAGCGCAGACAGCGCCGCATCGAGCACTACTACGGCAACAAGATCGCCGGGGCTGAGGTGCTGATCGACAACGTGTGGGACGAGCACAACGTCGCCGCTATCCTCCGTAGCGCAGACGGGTTCGGCATTCCGATGGTGAACCTCTACTACACGTACAACGAGTTCCCCGACCTGGCGCGATGGGGCAGAAACGCCGGTGCCAGCGCGATCAAGTGGGTCGAGCGGCACAACGTCGACGACCTCGACAATTTCGCGCGTGAGAAGAAGGCCAACGGCCACCGTTTCATCGCCGCCGACGCCGGAGAGGGCGCGCACAACTTGCCGGACTACGCGTTCCCGGAGCGATGCATGATCGTCCTCGGCGGCGAGATGAGCGGGGTCGCGCCCGAGGTGCGGGAGATATGCGACGACGTCGTGGCGATCCCGATGGTCGGCATGGTGGCAAGCTACAACGTATCCGTCGCCGCTGCGGTGATGTTCTACGAGCTTTTCCGCCAGAAGGGCGGCGACCTCGACTTGCGCGATCCGAACCAGAAGGGGAGGGAGTGATGGGACGGCGCGTGTGCGCGGTCTGCCTCGGCGCACTGTGGGCGTTGCTTCTAGGTCTGACGTCCGGGTGCTCGGACGAGCGAGGAAACCCGTCGTCTGGGACTTTTCCCATGCCTGAGGAAATCACGGCAGTGGCGTTGAGCGACGACCACTGTCTGATGGCGAACGCTGAAGGCGTGATGGGCGTGTGGCAACTCTCGGATGGCGCCATGTTGTGGAACGACGTCGAGGAGTACGAGCATCGTCGCGACCGTCACGTCGTGTCGGCTGACTTCACCAAAGACGGGCTCTACGCGCTGACGGCGCACGCGGATGATCGGTTGCAGCTCTGGCGGCTGGCCGATAGCACCGTCATCCGCACGTACGACGGCCCGGGCGTGCGATTCGTCCGAACCACGATGGCCGGGCCGTATTTCGTCACGGCCACGGAACACACCATCGCCGTGCGGCATCTGTTCGATGGGGCCACGCTCCGCACCATCAAGCACGCTGCCGGGTTTCGCTATCCGTCGTCGAGAACGGTTCTCAGCCGGGATGGCCGGTATGTTGCCGCGCCCGGCTTGGACAGCACGGCCAACGTGTGGCGCGTGCTCGATGGTGAACTCGTGTTCTCGGCGAGACACGACGACGGTCAGGTCGACGTCATGTTCATCAGCGCCAACGCCGAGTATGTCTCGTACGCCGTCGGCCCGGGGCCTCGGCCCCGCGCCTATTTCCGCAGCGTGGACGACGCCGCAGTCGTCGGGACCGATACCGCGCATTTCGGCGGCGTAGGGCCGATCACACCCGACAACCGGTACGTGCTGGTCGCCGGCCAGTACGGCAACCTGATCCGCATTGCCGACGGGAAGCGCATGTGGGGCGACGATGCTCAGTTGAACGTGTGGAAGGTGCGGTTCGGTCTGCCGGGATTCGTCGTTCTCCTGAATCCCTACAGCGGGCCGCAGGTCACGACACGTCGACTGTCGGATGGTGCAGTGACGGACGCCATCGAGCTCCAAGGCATTTCGTTGGTCCTGTGGTGGAATCGCAGATATGACTAACTCGGCCGCTCTCGGTCGGGCCGACAGCGGCGCGAAAGCCGCCGTTCGCGCCGGGCCACACGGAGGTTACCCATGAAAGAAGACGTCGTCATATTCTCGTCGCCGACGCACTACAGCGGATTTCCGGGGCTGACCCGCGCGGGCGACACTGTCGTCGCATCGTTCGCCAACCAGTCGCTGCCCGAACTGCGTGCGAGCGATCTGCATCCGCACTACGCGCCGGTAGCCGAGCCGGGCTTCGCGATCTCGCGCGACGGCGGCCGGACATGGGCGCCATCGGCCCAGATGCCCGCCATCGGCCCGGCCGACCCCGCCACGCGCGACGGGTACGCAACCAGTTGCACGCTCGAAGACGGTAGCGTCGTCCGCATACAGCGGGAGTACATACGTGGCACACAGGAAGCGGGGCCGACCCACGCGACGGTCACCAGGGGTGGTACGCTGCTGTCGGAGCCGGTCGAGATCGTCGATGTCGGGCCGTTTCCCATCTTCCATCCGTTCGCGATGGAACGCCTCGCCGATGGCTCTCTCTTGGCTGCCGGATACTCGTACGAGCGCACGGACGACGGCAGCCCTGCCGCCGACAACGAGATGAACACCGCGGCTTTCATGAAGGGCACCCCGGACGGCCGCCATTGGTCGTATCGCTCACACATCCCGAACCCGCATCCGTTCTGCTTCACGGAGGCGGGTATCGTCGACATGGGCGGCGGGCGGATAGTCTGCATACTCAGAACCGACTGGATAGACGTCCCGCCCGAAACGATGCCCGAAGAGGCCAACGGCAACGGCACGATCCGCGACGGATACGGCTACTACCTCTACCAGTCCGAATCGGTCGACTACGGGAACACATGGTCGGCGCCCGCCACGTTGCCGATCTGGGGCCACCCGCCGTTCTGCCTCAAGCTCCGGAGCAGCAACGTCTTGATGGTGTACGGGCATCGTCGGCCGCCGTTCGAGATCAGGGGCATTCTGAGCACCGACGAGTGTCGAACGTGGGACCTCTCGACGTTGACGGCGCTCCACCGGTTCGATCCGGGCGGCTACGACATGGGATACCCAGTCTGCACCGAGATGCCGAACGGAGAGATTCTCTGCGCATTCTACGGATACTCGACGCACGACGTAGGCGAGAAGGCGCCACACGCGATCTTCGGCACGCTGTTCACCGAGGACCACCTGCTCGGCGAGGCGGACGCCCCGGCGGTCACCGTATTGGCGTAGCTCGCACGCCGCTCGTCGCGCAGGGCCGGCGAGCGCTCGCACGATAGGATACCGCATGAACGACGACACCGCAGATACGGTCACCATCGACGCCGATTTCCCCGGCGGCAACATTATCGTCGACCGTATCGGCGGCGTCGACGCCGTCGATGGGGACACCGTGCTGCTGCATCAGGACTTGCGCGACACTGACATCGATTGGTTCTACTGGTGCTTTCGTGTCCGTGGCGCCGAGGGGCGGACGCTCCGTTTCCGCTTCACAGAGAGCCGCGCCATCGGGGTCCGGGGGCCCGCCGTATCGCTCGACGAGGGGCTGACGTGGCGCTGGCTCGGTGCCGAGGCAGACTGGCCCGGCGAGACCGACTCGTTCGAGTACGTTTTCCCGCCCGACTCGGGAGCCGTTCGCTTCAGCTTCGGCATGCCGTATCAGCTCGAACACTGGGAGCGCTTCGTCTGCAAGATGCCCCCCGGCGCCCCGTTCGTGGCTGAGACGTTGTGCCGGACGCGCAAAGGGAGGCCCGTGCCGTACGCGAGAGCCGGGTGCATCGCCGGCGATCCGACGTACCGAGTCGCCGTCGCGTGCCGCCATCACTGCTGCGAGATGATGGCCGACTACGCTCTCGAAGGCATGATCCGCTGGATCGTCGGTAACGGCGGCGACGACGATGAGGCCGAGTGGTTCCGGCATAGCGTCGAACTGCTGGCGGTGCCGTTTGCCGACCTTGATGGCGTCGAGGACGGCGACCAGGGCAAGAACCGCATGCCGCGCGACCATGGCCGAGACTACGCCGGCGACAGCATCTACCCTACAACGCGCGCGATCCGCGATCTGGTGCCCACATGGTCGGACGAGCGGTTAGTTGTCGCGGTGGACATACATTGCCCGCACATTTCCGGCGCTCACAACGAGGTCGTCTATCTCGTCGGCCACAACAACGAGCGAATCGCCGAACAGGAACGGGTCTTCTCGGACGTGTTGGAGCGACAACGGACGGGGCCTCTGCCGGTCGATGCAACGGACTTCCTCGCGTACGGCGAGGCGTGGAACGTCGGCGCGAACCGCACCCAGGGCAAGGGGTTCTGCGGGTGGGCTGCGGAGCTGCCGAGCGTGCGACTCGTGGCCCCGATAGAGATACCATACGCGAACGCGGGCGGGGCCGAAGTGAACCAGACAACTGCCCGCGCGTTCGGCGAGGACCTCGTCAGGGCGCTCTGCGCGTACTTGATGGAAGGCCAGCGAACATGAGTGACGATCGACCCGCCCCGATCAACGTCGGCGGAACGTTCCCGCATCTGGCGGTGAAAGCGTCGCACCTGCCGGCACGGTCGGAGACCGGCATCGGTGCGCTGATGCCCTGGGCCGACCGGCTGTGGTTCGTTACCTACGTGGCGCACAAAGCCGCTACCGGCGGCGGCACTGGGCTGTTCTCCGTGAACGACGAGTTGGAGATCTCCAAACACCCCGAATCGCGCGTCGGCACGTACGCCAACCGCATCGTCCATGCCGAGTCGAACCAGCTCATCATCGGCCCGCACGCCATCGACGTAGACGGCAACGTGCGGACGTTCGAAGACCTGGCCGACACGCGCCTGACCGCGACGGCGCGCCACCTCACCGAGCCGGCGGACAAGGTCTACTTCGTCGGCATGGAAGGCGAGTTCTTCGAGGCGAACGTCCATACGCTCGAGACGAGCCATCTGTTCGACATGAACGAAGCGCTCGAAGTGGGCGCGAAGAGCCACTACAAGGACGGATACACCGACCACGGGCGAGTCGTGATCGCCAACAACACGTACGACGCCGACGACTTCGAGCGCGGCACGAGCGACGGCCGGCTCGCCGAGTGGGACGGTGAGACGTGGCGGGTAATCGCTCGCACGCAGTTCAACACCGTGACGGGCCGATGCTCGGGCAACCTCGGCCGAGCCATCTACGCGGTCGGACAAGATCGTGCGTCGGCGCTCCTCTACGTCTATCTGCCGGAAACCGACTGGCAGCTCTACCGTCTGCCCAAGAGTACGCACACGCAGGATCATGCATGGACCACCGAGTGGCCGCGCATCCGCGAGGTCGAGTCCGAGCGCTGGCTGATGGATGCGAGCGGCATGTTCTACGAGCTACCCGTGATGACGTACGCCAATGCCGTCTGGGGGATCGTGCCGATCTGCCGGCACCTGCGCATCGTCGGCGACTACTGCTCGTGGAACGGCATGCTCGTCATGGCCGGAGACCAGACGACGCCCATCAACGACAGCAACCCATTCGTCGGGCAGCCGCAATCGAATCTGTGGCTCGGCAAGACCGACGACTTGTGGAGCTTCGGCGGCAAGCCCTCGGGCTGGGGCGGCCCGTGGTGGGAGACGCATATCGAGCGGAACGAGTCGTCGGCGCCGTACCTGATGACGGGGTTCGATCAGAAATGCTTGCACGTCAGCCACGACGGCGGCAGCGCGCGGTTCACCATCGAGCTCGATTTCCAGGGCACGGGCGTATGGCACCGGTACGCCGACGTCGAGACGGCCGACGGCTACGGCTTGCACGTCTTCCCGACCGGCCTATGCGCGCACTGGGCCCGCCTGACACCTCACCAGGCCTGCACGGCGACCGCGCAGTTCTTCTATACGTGAGGGGCTGCGACCCGGAGCGAGGCGCTTGCCACTGCTACACCGACATCAGCTCTGCACCGAAAGGAAGCACGATGGACCTTGGAGCGTTCTCTGTCAGCCTCGCCGTCAAAGATATCGCCGCGTCTCACGCGTTCTACGAGAAGCTGGGTTTCGAGCAAGTCGCTGGAGACCCGACACAGAACTGGCTGATCCTCCGTAACGGAGAGACTACGATCGGCTTGTTCGAGGGGATGCTTGAACGCAACACGCTCACGTTCAACCCGGGCTGGACGAGCCAGAATGAGACGC
>CAZSJP010000290.1:0-6319 GCA_964606675.1 uncultured bacterium | reverse complement strand
GGTTGACGATTACGGTTTCGCGTACGTGACCTGCGGCACCGGGTCGGCGACGATGGAGCCCGATGGCACGCTCACCTTGATCCTGACACACACCTCGAACTGGTCGGCGGGGTTCCTCAAAGGCTCGAACTTCGTGCCCGAACATCGCACGATGGCATACCAGTACGCCATGTACCCCCACGACGGCTCCTGGCGCGACGGCGGAGTCGTCCGTACCGGCTACGAGTTCCTCAATCCGCTGACGACTGCTGTCCCGGCAGGCGCTGGGAAGGGCCTGCCGCTCTCGCAGAGCTTCTTGAGTCTGGACGCCGACGAGGCCGTGATCACGGCTATCAAGCCTGCCGGCAACCCGACCGCACGCTTCGAGAGCGATCCCAGCGACCCGCGTGCCGGAATCGTCGTGCGGGCGTACGACGCTAGCGGCAGGGGCACGCGCGGTCGGTTGTCGCTGCCGAGCCCGATCTCGGAGGCGTTCGCCGCGACGATGATGGAGGAGGACATCGACGCCCTGGACGTCGCGGATGGCTCGTTGGACTTCGCGCTCGACCCGTTCTCCATCGAGACGGTGCGACTGGTTCCAGGCGCGTCGGACTGGCCTTCGGTTGGTGCGGGCAGTCTTGGCCCGACTGCGTCCGCGGTTCAGCCGGTGTGGTCGCGCTACTGGCGGCACAACACGGGCGCCCACCCGATGGGCTATCTGCCCGCAGCAATCTACCTCGACGGTCGGCTTCCCATAGAGAAAGTCGGACGAGTGTACCCTACGGTCGGGCGCCTACGCGCGTGGATAGTCAACAACCAGACAGACGAGACACAGAAGGGCACCGCGCGTATCGTTGCGCCGCCTCACTGGAACGTGATGCCGTCGGAGATACCGTACGAGATCCCGCCGCGCGGTCATATGCTGCAGGACGTGACCGTCTCATTCAACACGCAGGAGCGAACCGGGCTTCTCAAGGCGCGCCTGGAGCATGCGGGACAAGTGTATCAGGACGTGCTCGAGGTCGGCAGGGATAGCGGCACCACGGCCCCCTGCGCCGACCCGCCATGGCAGGGCGAAGCAATCGTCGCCAAGGAGCGCGAGCCAGAGTGGCACGTAGCGCGCGATGGTGACGATATCGTCGTTCATGTCCGCAATCCGTGGTGGGAACCGCTCGACGTCGAGCTGGTCCTCATAGGCCCGGTGGAGACGTGGGGAAGCAATGCGGGCCAGACGGGCCTGTGCGATATCGGACCCGCTCACGCCGGCATGACCGTGCCGGGGCGGCAAGAGGCGACAGCCCGATTCACGATCTCGCGCCTGACGGATTCGCTGCCGTCGTACTGGGCATGGATGAAACTCATGTGCAACGGCAAGGCCGACTATAGACGGGTATAGCAGGAGGATGGCATCGTGTGCCAGGCGGAAGCTGCTATCTTCCGCATGCAGTCACCTCCTCGTGCCGATGGTACGACTCACACAGGCGGACAACACGCCTACTAGGGAGACAACGACCATGTACAAGTACGAGAGATTCCTGCCGGGCGTTGTCGCCACGGCACGTGCCAGCCTGAAGCGACAGGTGCGCGATCCTGACCGACGAGACCATGGCGCATTCATCGCCGACATCTACGGGTGCCCGTCGGCGGATCACGCGTCCAACGCGGGCAGACTCGCGTGCGCGTGCGCCGCCTTCATGGCCGAAGGCTCCGAGCTACAAGGCGACGACGAGCTGTTCGATCGCATCATCGACTCGATAGCTTTTCAGCGACGCTGGCAGCGCCCAAGCGGACTCGTCGACCTGATCCAAATCGACTGGGACGACCCGTCGACTACCGGCTTCACCGTCAACCAGTTGGCTCCGATGGTCGAGTGCGCACGGCGGCTGGCGGATGGCCCCGATGGCGATCGATGCGGTAGGATCGCGTTCGAGCTTGGCGAGTACGTACGCACAGCAGTCACGGGCATGATCGGCGGCGGGTTCCACACGCCGAATCACCGGTGGGTGGTCACTTCCGCGATGGCCCGTGGAATGGCGTTGTACCCCGAGATCGACGGCATAGACTACGTGGATAGCATCCTGGCGGAGACCGTCGACATGAACGCAGACGGTGAGTACTCCGAGCGTAGCATCGGATGGTACGACTCGGTCTGCAACCTGGCGATGCGAACCATGGCCGACAAACTCGACCGACCGGAGTTGCTCGATTACGTCAGGCGCAGCCTCGATATGGTCCTGTCGCTGATGCACCCGGACAATACCGTCGTGACAGGCTTCTCCAGACGCGGAGACAGTGGGCAGCGGATGCGGCCGACGCAATCGGCCGAGTCGTTCTACGACATGTCGCAACGAGATGGCAACGGCGTCTACGCGACCATGGCCGATACGTTGATCTCCGCCGGGTTCGAGCCAGAGCTGTCCGTCATGTTCATTACGCCGTTCCTGACGAATCCGGAGTACAGGACGCGAACCGTGCCGCGCGAGCCGGTCCCTGACTCGGTCAATGCCTTGTTCCCCGATTCGCGTATCTGGCGCGTGAGAAAGGGGCCGCTGTCGACCACTGTGGCGCTCAACAGCTCAAACCCGCTGGCGGTGCGGTACGGCGATGCGGAACTCAACTCCGTGCGTGTCTGTGGGTCGTACTACAACTCGGGGCAGTTCTGCGCCGACGAGTTCACGCCTGTCGTGGGCGAGGACGGAGAGGTTACCGGCATGCGTCTGTTCCACGACGGCGAGTTGCGCAGGCTGAGGTGCAACGATCTGCCACTAGGGCGCCCCGTTGGGTGGGGAGTCGAAGCGTTCAACGCTGCGAACAAGGAGCGCGACCACGTATTCCTGCCCAAGATCGACATGTGGCTCGATATCGACCAGGTCGAGAACGGGTACGATCTGCGTGCGCGCACCGAGTGCGAGATGGAGGGCATCACGTTCCAGATCGAGTTCTCGTTCCACGGACCCGGCGTGTGGGAGACCGAGGGACAGGCGATCCAGGTTGTCGACGGACAGACAGCGATGTTGATGCAGGGCTACGGCGTGTTTCACACCGCCGACTACGGCTTCCGTATCGGGCCCGGAGCAGAGGCTCATCGCATGTGGCAGATGCGCGCGTCCCAGATGGGTCCGGGGTTCCGCGTGCTGATGACGTTCGAGGCGCCGCTGGAGCACAACTTCGAGATCCGCTACGGTGTCTGGTCGGGCGCAACGAACGAGTTGGTGTTGGGGTAGGGAGCAGCTGGAATGAGGCGCTACGTGGCGATCAGTGCGTCGGAGTGGCGCGCGATGAGTATGGGGCCACGTGGCGCCGCTCCAGGTGACCGGGGCGGGGTGCCACGAGAAGAGGCGAGGGATCGAAGATGATCAGGCGGATGCCGGAGGAGGAGTTCGCGCGAGAGTTCTTCGCGGAGTTCGCGGAAGTCGAGTGCGGGCGACATTTCGATCCGAGCATGCCACAGCACGTCGAGTGGGTGCGCAAGCGCATCGCCATTCACTGCTTGCGTGGTTGCCGCTTCTACGTCCACTTCTCGGAAGATGCGACACCCACCGGCTTTGCAGCGGTCCTGATCGACACCGGCCTGGACGGAGACAACTGTTTCGGACATATGGCGGAGTTGCTCGACATCATCGTCAGGGACCGCCACCGAGGCAACGGATACGGTCGGGCCCTCTTGGACCACGCCGAATCCAAAGCTCGTGCCGCGGGCGCGTACTGCCTGTACGCCGAGACCTACGCGGGGAGCGATGATGCCATGGCGTTCTACATCAGCCGTGGCTTCGTCCCCGTTGCCATGCATCCCGACGTGCACGGACCGGACGACGAGGGAAACGTGTATCTGCGCAAGATACTTGTCGAGCCGGAGTGAGAAGACGACGGGCTGCCGTCTCAAGGTTCGCGGCCGCGTCCGGTCCAGCGCGCCGAACGAGCTGACACCGGCCGGCTCAAGCGGGGAACTTGCACCTGCTCGCCGCGTGGTCTCGCCTCGTTGATCCCGGAACCGCCATCGGCGACGCCTTGTTGGTACTTACCGACGGACCGACCGCCCCTGACGATGCCCCCGACCAAACCAAGGACCCTTCGTGCCGGACCCATCGATACTCACGACCGTAGTAGGTAGCTACCCGGTGCCGGCGTGGCTCGCCGCGATGCCGTCGGCGCCGGCGCTGCGAGATGCGATACTCGTCGTGCTGAAGACGCAGGAGTTGGCTGGAATCGACGTAGTCGCCGACGGAGAGCTCTCACGTTTCGACGTGAACCACCCCGAGACCAACGGCATGATCGACTACTTCGTGCGACCGCTATCGGGCGTCTCAGCCGACGTCGGCCGCGCGGACGTCGCCGAGTTCCGATCGCAGGCTGGCATGGGCTTCCGAACCCAACCGGCGGGCGTCGTGCTCGATGCAATCGGCGAGGGCACCCTCAACTTGCCGGCCGCGTGGGAACTCGTGAGGGACCTCACCGACCGCCCGCTGAAGTTCACCGTCACGTCGCCCTACATGCTGGCGAAGACTCTGATAGATCGCCACTACAACGACTTGCGCGCGCTGACGATGGACATCGCGGCGGCGCTCCGGCGGCAGGTCGAGACCATTGGCGCTGCAGTGGTACAGGTCGACGAGGCGAACCTGACCGGTCATCCGGAGGACGCTTCTTGGGCGCACGAGCCGATCAACGAGGTGCTGGCCGGCGTCGGCGGCAGCAAGGCGATGCACTTCTGCTTCGGCAACTACGGCGGGCAGTCGATACAGACGGGATACTGGCGTGCGCTGCTGCCGTTCTTCAACGCGCTCGACGTCGATCACCTCGTGCTGGAGTTCGCTCGCCGCGGATATGGCGAACTGGAGGCGTTCAAGGACCTGCGCCACGGCATCTCGCTCGGTCTGGGCGTGATTGACGTGAAAGACAATGAGGTCGAGACGGCCGACACAGTCGCTCGCAGGATCGAAAAGGGTGTCGCCGTGCTGGGCGCCGAGAAGGTCCGTTGGGTTCACCCGGATTGCGGCTTCTGGATGCTGCCACGGTCAGTCGCCGACAGGAAGATGGAGGCGCTCGCCAAGGGGCGGGATCTCTATCTGGGCCGGCAAGGAGAGTAGCCGATGTCGGTCCGTGTGATAAGCACCCGCATCGACGTGCTCGATATGCGCACTCGCATACCGTTCAAGTACGGCATCGCGACACTCACAGCCCTTCCGCACATGTTCGTAAGTGTCGAAGTAGAGATCGGCGGCGGGCGCGCGAGCGGCGTGGCATCCGACGGACTTCCGCCGAAGTGGTTCACCAAGAATCCGGAGCAGCCGTTCGGCGACGAGTTGCGTGAGATGATCGGCACGATCCGGACGGCGTGCGACTTCGCGGTGAAGGCCCCTGCAGCCCCGACGCCGTTCGATCTGTGGCTCGGCGTCTATCGCGAGCAGGAACGGTGGGGCGCTGGCCGAGGATACCCGGCACTGCTGTGGGCGTTCGGGGTTTCGCTCGTCGAGCGGGCCGTGATAGATGCATTCTGCCGAGGCACCGGCGTTGCGTTCGCCCAAGCGGTACGCCGGAACACGCTCGGCATGCGGCTCGGTGAGCACTACGGCGACCTCGAAGGGTACGCGCCGGGCGAACTGCTGCCGGAGAAGCCGTTGCGCCGCATCGACGTTCGGCACACCGTCGGCCTCGGAGATGCAATCACCGAGAACTGGATCGCCCCTGACGACCGGCTGGACGACGGTCTGCCGCAGTCGCTCGACCAGTGCATCGGCGCGTACGACCTACGCTACTTCAAGCTCAAGCTCAGCGGACACCGCGAAGGTGACATGGAGCGTCTGCTCTGGATCGCCGACGCGATAGACGTGCACGCGAGAGGAGACGTGGCCTTCACGCTGGACGGCAACGAGCAATTCCGAGACGTCGAGTCGTTCAGGTCGTTCTGGCTTGCGGCGCTTGAGCGACCGATCCTGCAACGTCTGATGAAAGGCTTGCTTTTCGTGGAGCAGCCGTTCCACAGGGAGGTCGCGCTCAGCGACCGCATAGCGGGCGAACTCTCGGCATGGGACGAGCGGCCGCCGATGATAATCGACGAGTCCGACGGCGAGCTGACAAGCCTTGCGACCGCGCTTCGGTCGGGGTACGTCGGCACGAGCCACAAGAACTGCAAGGGCGTCTTCAAGGGGATAGCGAACGCCTGTCTCATCGAGCATCTCCGCCGCAGCGACCCCGGCGGCCAATACGTCATCTCGGCGGAAGACCTGGCAAACGTCGGACCGGTGGCCCTGTTGCAGGACCTCGCGGTGGTCGCCACACTGGGCATCGAGCACGCCGAGCGCATCGGCCACCACTTCTTCGCCGGCCTCGGCATGCTGGG
>CAZSJP010000289.1:0-6328 GCA_964606675.1 uncultured bacterium | reverse complement strand
CAACGTCATGACATTCCACAGACGGCATCCCGCGCAACGTTCTGCCAGATCGCCGGGAACACAAGCCACCGCCAGGCCGCGATGCTGCGAACGTGGTCATTCGACCAGATGTTGAGAATCACGTTCTCCGCCGCCGCGTCGGTGGCCTCCTCGCGTCGCATGCGGCGGTAGGCTTGGTAGACCCCGTAGCCGCCTACGCCGAAGTTCCGCACGGGCTCGCCGAGATGGGCGGCAAGATACTCCTGCCACGTTTCCCCGTCGGACACCTGGTGGCATTCGGTGAAGCTGTCACCATAGGTGTTGAGGCGACATGGCGCGTCGGCGAGATTAACCATCCGCCGCTCGCCGAACCGGCCGAAGCACTCGATGGTGTAGCAGCCGTCGACTCCGTTCGTCTGCGCGCAGTCTCTCAGACCGTACCCGAGAGCGCTGTCGAACGCCGCCCAGTTGTGTGCATCGTCGTCGAGGAATCTGTCGACCATCGCCTCGGTCAGCGCGGCTCGTTCGAGGTACTCGCGGGTGGTGGTGCTCACGTTTCGGCCCCGCTGTCCGTGCCGTGGCCGGCCGCGTCGTCGTCCGTGGCGTAGCCGGGGAAGAACTCCCCGATGCACTCCGGGCACAGACCGTGCGAGAACTTCACCTCGGTGCGCTTCCCGATGTAGACTTCGACCTGCTGCCAGTATCCTTCGTCGTCGCGCACCTTTTTGCACGAGGCGCAGATCGGGAGCAGTTGGCCTAGTTCGTCGATATCCGTGTGTGCTTTCTGTAACTCCGCGATGAGCGCCTCGCGTTCTCTCAGCTCTCGGCGCAGGCGTCGGAAGCCCCCCTCCATGCCCACGAAGCCAAGCGCCCACACAAGGAAGAACGCCAGAGCCTGGTAGGCGATGTGCCGGTCGCGCGTTGCCAGCAACGGCCCCCCGTCGATCGACACACTGATGCCACCTCGCAGATCCCCGACCTCGTAGCCTTGTGCGGCATGGCATCCAAGACATGACGCTTCGGTACGAAGTCCTCCCATGTATCGGAACTGGTGGCCGCCATCCGGCGATTCCGTCCATTCCGAGCGCGGTTGGCGGTCGGTCCCCATCGCGGTGAGCATCTCGGCCTCCCACTCGTCGGCGCGATTGTCCGGACGAATGGGTTGCAGGCTCGTTATGTTGAAGCGGACCTGCTGGGTGGTCTCGGCGATCTCGGCTATCATCCGCGTCATGTAGGCTGGGTTCACTTTCGTGAGCCGCACGCCGTCGGTTGTGGTCACGTCCCGGTCGGGCAGGTCCAGGTAGGGGTTTGGCTGCGTGCGGTCGGTGATGGGTACATATACCCCACCGTGAAGGGCATTCCAGTACCTGGTACTGACTATCTGCTCGAAGAACGCGCGGGCTTCGTACTCCGCGGCCGCGGTGGTTTGCGCACGCTCGTCATTCGCCATCCACGCCAGAAGCCCTATCAGGAGCGCGGTCCACACGATCTCGGCGAGCGCTCGAAACCGCTGTATCGTCGATGCGCTCGAAGTGCGAACTTGCTCGGATGTCATTGCGCGCTCCGGAGCTGAGATTCCGCTGCGCCGGATGCCGCCGCGAGGCGCTCCTCGCGGCCCGGTCGACAGCGCGACAGATCGGGCCGATCGGCACCGGTACTCACAACGATTCGTCGCGATCCAGGTGCACCACCGCTGCAAGGCTCAAGCACGTCGACATGTAGACGTTCTCGATGTCCACGTTCTCGGGGACGTCGCTTGCAAGGTGATAGTTCGGGTCCTCGTACGGGAACGACCCGAGGTTGATGACCGCCCGCGATATCCCCGCTTTGATGAACGACCCGTCGTCGTCGTTCGGGAACTCTCGCGCGTATTTCGTTTGTAGCAGGCCGATTCGATACTTCTCGTTCAACTCGGCCATCGTGTCGGCCAACCGCTCGCCCTCCGGCGACGTGAAAGCCGTGACGTTCGTCTTGATGCCGGCGGAAAGGTCCTCCGCCGATTTCCCACCGATGCCGTCGATGTTGAGGGCGGCAACGACCCGCATATCCGACGCGGCAAGGTTGCGCGCCACGACTTCACTCGTCCAAGGCGTGTGCTCTTCGTTGCAGTACACGAACCAGATCGACCGCGCCGACTCGTATCCCGCCAGGACCTGCGCGATCTCCATGTTCCCCGCCGTGCCGACGGCGTTATCGTAGGCGCCTGCGACGCAGCCGTGCCAGCTCTGCGAGTCCTTGTGCGAGATGACGACAATCACTTCGTTCGGGCGGCTCGTGCCGGCCTTCCTGGCGTAGACGTTGTACGCGTAGTACCACTGGTCGGCGGGGTCCGGCGCGGAATACGTATGGTGGATGTCCGGCCTGTTCGCGTCGTGTCTGTAGGCCTGCACGGGAACCCGTTCACGCTCGATCCCGTAGTCCAATGCTTCAAGCTCGCCGACGACGTAATCGTCCGCCTCATACAGCGTACACTTCTCGTGGCCCGGAAGCGTGTAGTTGAGAGAGCGGCAGGGCAGCGGGTCTTTCGCAAGGTAGTAGAGCCGGCGCGCGATGCGATCCTGATCGACCGTGTCGATCAGCTGCTGAATTGGGTCCATGGGTCGGCTCCGGCGATGGTTATCTTCCGATGCGATACTCGCGGACGGGTGAAGAGCCCCAGTCGAGGCTCAAATTAGACGCACGACGCCTCTGGGGCAACGAGTCGGCCGCGGTTGCGCCGGCCTATCGACGTTGGTTGCGCCGGCCCCCCGGTCGCCTCATCTTCCCAGGGTCGCCGCTGCATAGAGCACAGGAGGAACCCCCAAGGCTCGATACGCCAGACTCATCAGCATCAGCTATCCGGGATATCGCGAACCGTCGGTAGCACCCGACGAACGCAGGCGTGGCGCTCTCGAAGAAGTGTCGGCCCGAATCGACGAGGCCGCGTGCGACGATCCGGACCTGATCGTTCTGCCCGAGACGTTCACGGGCCTCGGCGCCGGAGGGAACGAGTGGGTTGCGTCGGCCGAACCTGTACCCGGTCCGACGACCGACGGGCTTGCCGCCAAGGCGCGCGAACACCGGACACACATCGTCTGTCCCATACTGGAGGTACGCGATGGCGCACGATACAACGCGGCGGTGCTCATCGACCGCGACGGGCGCATCGTCGGGGTGTACCACAAGATGTTCCCCACGATCTCCGAGATCGAGTCCGGCGTCGTTCCCGGCACGGAAGCTCCAGCGTGGGACACCGATATGGGGCGGATCGGCTGCGCCATATGCTTCGACCTCAACTTCCGCGAGGTAGCCCTGTCGCTTCACGCCAACGGCGCCGAGATCGTGGCCTTCTGCTCCACGTACCGCGGCGGCCTGAGCGCGCGCATCTGGGCATTCGACTTCGGCTTCTGGTTCATCTCCGCGACGCCGGCGGAGAACAGCCTGATCGTGAATCCGCTCGGCCAGATCGTCAACCAGTCGTTCGCATATTCGCCGACGATCTCCGAGCGCGTGAACACCGACTCGATGGTGTTCCATATCGATGAGAACAACGCGAAGATGTCGGCGATGAAGCGGAAATACGGTGCGCAGGCCGAGATGCACAGCATCTCGCCCGAGGCCGTGTTCCTGCTGACGTCGCACCACCCCGATCTCACGGTCGCGCAGATGGCCGACGAGTTCGACCTCGAGCCACGCATGGACTACTGGAAGCGCGCTCATGCCGCGCGAGAGGCGGCACTCAACGCGAGCAAGGCGATCAGGCTGGGCAGCTAGACGAACGCTCGGCCCGCGCTAGAACAGCCGCGAATGCATCAGGTGGGCCAGCTCGAACCATCGGTCGTCGGCCGGAGCAGCCATCTTCGGCCACTTCGCCATCGCCTCGTTGCGCCTGGCGTGCAGCGTCTCGGCGTCGGCAGGTTCGGTCATCCACGTGACCGCCGTCGCCGCCTCGTCAGCGCCGCCGAACTCGTCTGCAAGCGCGTTCGTCGCGAACATATCGAGCGTAGCTTGGGGGTTCCGCGTGAAGTACGCCAGCGCCTCGTAGTTCATCCTGGCCGCGAAGCTCTCCAACGCCGACAGCTCGCCATGGATGAACACCCCTTCCAGCCCCGCCCGGTCGGCACGCGAGCACAGCTCACGAACGTACTTGATGGCGACCGAGTGCCTCGTGTTGGGGTTGCCCCACTGGCTGCCCCAATGCGAGTAGCCGATGTTCCGCTTCGTCGGGGGGCGCAGGTCCGCGTTGTCGCTCCAGGGTTCCGGGTAGGGCATGCCGGTTAGCGTCCATTGGCAGATGGCGCGCTCGTCTATCGTCTCGACGAACCGCGGCGGGCTCTCCAACGTCGCATCGCTGAAGCCCGAATAGGTGGCGTAGACCACGTCGCAATCGGGCCGAAGAGCGAACGCGGCGTCGATAACGGGCGGGAGCGCGACGGCCATGTCGTCGTGCGAAACCCTTCCGGCGATGGCATCGTCGATCATCGCTTCGCGCGCCGTTTCCTTCCCGTGCTCGCGCTCATCCGAGCGCGCGAGGCATGTTTCGCACTGGCAGATTCCGTAGTCGCCGGTCTCCAGATAGATGCCGGCGACGTCGAAGTTGTTCAGCAGCCACCGCGTGCCGTCTTCATACCACCGTATGGTTTCTTCCCTGACGGGGCACGCGACGCCGAGGCCGGTCATCCCTGCGTGCGGCTTGATCGGCGGATTGGGGATGACGGCTTCAAGCTCGGGGTGCTTGCGGAGCCACGTATCGAGGTTCCACTCGTGGTCGCCTTCCCAGTAGAACCCGCCGTACGAGGCCACGCCGAATCCCGCCAACACTTTGATGCCGTTCGCTTTCGCCACTGAGAGGAACTCGTGCGCGCCTGCCTCGCCACCGTGCGAGTCGCGGAACATGCCGGCGATCATCAGGTATTCGATGCCGCGGGCACCCGCGAACTCGAACAGCCGCCGGTAGTCGTCGACGAAGCTGGTTGGCTCCTTGCGGTACTTGTTGAAACAGCCGCTCTCGACGCGGGTCGGGTCGTCGGACCAGTTCGTGCTGTGGTCCCAGGTCCACAAGCCGCTTGTGGGGAGCGCTCTGGGTGTGTTGGGCATGGCACATACCTCGTCTCGCTCGTTGTCGTGCACTACGCGACAACGACGGATCTTAGGGGCACGGCGCGCCGTGCCCCTGTGGGACGCAGGTGTCAGTCGCAGCCCGCCCTCGACCAGAGCTCAGGGGCCGCCTCTCGTTCTCGGCGCCCGCACTCGGTACAACAATAGGGTCGCTTCAGGGCCGGGCGCCAGGGCCGACGGCCAACCGATGGGAGGCGCCACCGATCGGGCAGGTCTGCCGATGTCGGGTACTGCGCCGCGTACAACCTCGCCGACCGTCGCCTCAGCCGTGGCCCGGCGCTATATTGATACCAGAGCGCAGTCGGCGATGCCGACCCATGCGCTCGGCGACTCGTGACAGCCCGACCCTCGCATTCGCTCCCGAGAAAAGGGGACACCGTGAAACGATACTACGATCCGGAGATATTCCATCAGGTGCTCGACGGCATCGATCTCGACGACCACGTCGTGGCGTCCTACTACCTGAAGGACCGCCTCGAAGGCGAGAAGTTCCTCGACCATCTGGCGCTTATCCAGTCGATGGGGCTTGAAGGCTCGACTGGAACATGGGAGAAGGTCGAAGAGGACACCGAAGAAGTCCGCAAAGCCATGTCGAGCCGAATGGTTGGCTATCACGAGATCCCAAGCGACGATCCGTACACGAAGTCCGCCGTCGTGCAGCTCGCGTTCCCGATCCGCGCATGGGGCGACAACATCCCGATGATGTTGCTGGCCGTCGCCGGCAACTGCTTCGCGTACTCGAAGAACATCATGCTCACCGACCTGTTCATCGGCAGGAATCTGCTGGCGAAGTTCAAAGGGCCGAAGTTCGGCGTCGACGGCATCCGAGAGCTGACCGGCGTCAAGGAGCGGCCGCTGTCGCTGCACATCATCAAGCCGAAGATGGGCATGACCCCGGAACAGACCGCGAATCAGGTGCGCCTGACCGCGGCCGGCGGGGCCGACATGTGCAAGGACGACGAGATGCTCGGCGACGCGTATAACAGCACGGTCGAGCAGCGCCTGCCGAGGGTGATGGACGCGATCGACCGGGCGGCGGACAAGACGGGCAAGCGGATGATCTACCTGTGCAGCATCACCGACTCGCCGGAGAACATGCGCGATAAGGCGCTACGAGCTATCGAACTTGGAGCCAACGGGCTGCTGGTGACGTATTCGGCCGGGCTTGGCGCGCTTCGGGAACTGACGTCGAACCCCGAGATCAACGTGCCCGTGATGCTTCACGCGTCGCACATGATAGCCATGATGAAGC
>CAZSJP010000288.1:0-6351 GCA_964606675.1 uncultured bacterium | reverse complement strand
CCGAGAGCGACGGCTGGCACCTCGACGACTTCGAGATCGTCGACCAAGCCACAACGATGCCGTTCCATTTCAGCGACAGCTTCGACGACAGCGCGTCGTGGTCGAACTGGCTGATGTCCGGCTGGGAGCCGATCCTCGACGGCCACTCGCCGGCGTACCAGATGCACGACAGCCCGCAGGGCAACTATGTCGGCAATACTTTCAGTAGCCTGTCGCTCGCAGGCACGATGGACTTCACGGGGATCGAGCACCCCGTGCTCACGTTCTGGCACAAGTACTCTCTGTACACGAACCACAGCTGCTGCAACCACAATGAGGACGACTACGCCCGCGTATATGTCTCTCAGGACAACGGCGCTCACTGGTACCACATGCAGGCGTGGACCGGCACTCAGAGCGGCTGGGGCAAGGTTACTATCGACCTCGCTCAGTTCGCTGGCGCGTCGGACGTGCGCATCAGATTCACGCTTGACGACAACGCCGATCTGGCAAGCAACTACGCGGGGTGGAACAGCTATTCGAACGGCTGGTGGATCGACGATGTTCGTATCGACGAACTCCCGCTGGAAGTCGTCGTGTCGACCGTTGTCAACAGCTCTCGGCATCACGCGGCTCTGGAATGGACCGAGAACGTGGACCCCGACTTCGATCGGTACGAGGTCTATCGCGCGACGAGCACGAGCATAACGCAAAGCAGCACACTCGTTCAGACGGTCACCGATCCATCGACGATCGCTTGGACCGACACGTTCGCGCTCGTGCAACCGACCCACTACAGCTACGCGGTGTACGTGGTCGACACGCTCGGCTACGTCAGCCCTCGCAGCAACGCCGTCACTGCCGGCTACACGACCCCGTCGGTTGCGTTCCCGTTCGCCGACAGCATGAACGCCGAGAGCGCGAATTGGAGCTGGAGCGTGCCGTGGGGCCCGACAACCGAGAGCTTCCACAGTGCGCCGACGAGTTGGAAGACGAGCCCGGACACGACCTACCCGCCGAATGCAAATACGGCGATCTCGACAACCGTCGACCTGGCCGGGGCGATCGATCCGGTGCTGACGTTCTGGCACCGCCACGCGCTCGAATCGGGCGCGGACTACGGCAAGGTCGAAGCATCGACGAATGGCGGAACGTCATGGACCCAGCTGCACCGCGTGAGTGGGAACGACACGACGTGGAGCCAGGAGCGCGTCGACCTCGGGGCCTACGCGGGCCAGACGATCGGCCTCAGGTTCCGCCTCACGAGCAACAGCGGCACAGAGCTCGACGGCTGGTACATAGACGACGTGCTGATCGAGGAGGCACAACGCGTGGTCCAGTTCCCCTTCATTGATGGCGGCGAATCCGGTGTCGGAGCCTGGTTCGCCGGCTCGCCGTGGGGCCTGTCCGATAGCGGCTCGCACTCGGGCACGTGGCACTGGACCGACAGCCCGAGGGGTACCTACGCGCCAAGCGAGAACACGGCGCTTTGGCTCAACATAGACCTTACGTGGGCAACCTCGCCGGTGCTCAGGTTCCACGAGCGCTACTCGCTGCAGACCAACGCCGACTATGGGATCGTGGAGATCTCCGGCAACGGCGGCTCCTCGTGGTTGAGGCACAGTTTCGTCACCGGCAACCAGGCCGACTGGCGGCAGAAAGAGATCAGCCTGCTGCCATACCGCGGCAAGGCGAACGTCAGAATCCTGTTCCGGCTCACTGCGAACAGCGGAACGCAGAGCGACGGGTGGCACATCGACGACGTCGAGATCGTCGATCACGTGCGACAAGCGCCGTACCCGTTCAAGGACGGCTTCGACACCGACTCGTCGGCTGCGAAATGGTTGGCCTCGGGGTGGGAGCCTATCTCAGGCGGGCACACCGCGCCCTACAGGATGCACGACAGCCCGAAGGGCAACTATGTCTCGAACACTTTCAGCAGCCTGACGCAGGCCGGCACGATGGACCTCACCGATGCAGTCGCGCCCGTGCTCACCTTCTGGCACAAGTACGCCATGTACACCAACCATAGTTGCTGCAACCACAATGAGGACGACTATGCCCGCGTCTACGTCTCGCAGGACAACGGCGCATACTGGTACCACATGCAGGCGTGGACAGGCTCGAAGACGAGTTGGGGTAAGGTCACCATCAGCCTCGCTCAGTTCGCGGGGGCGTCCGACGTGCGCATCAGGTTCACGCTTGACGACAATGCCGATCTAGCCAGCAACTACGCCGGGTGGAACGGCTACTCGAACGGCTGGTGGATCGACGACGTGCGCGTGGGCGAGAGCATCGCCGTGCTCTCGGCGGCCGATCTGGTGAAGCTGGAAACGCCCGGAACGGCCAACGCCGTGCCCGGCCTGGCAAGCCCACGCTTCATCGGGCGCATCTACGAGCCGTCGGTGACCGACGGCGCCGGGAAGGGAGCGAACGTCGTCGGGCAGTTCGGCGTCGGAGCGCTCGGCTCGATGCCGGACGACAGCACGTGGGCATGGTTCCCCGGCGGCTACCTCAACGATTCGGGCGGAGCCGACCGGTTCTACGGCTCGGTGAGGGTCGACTCGATCGGCACGTACTCCGTCGGGTTCCGCGGCTCGATAGACGGCGGGACGACGTGGCTCTACGGCGATCTCGACGGCAACGACGTCGCCAGCGGCGGGATTAACGAGTTCGAGCCGGAGCAGGCCGCCGAACTCCTGGTCGGCATCGGTGGAACGCTCCGATTGGGCGGCGCCCGCATCGACCGCACGCTGCGAGAGAACAGCCAGGAGATGTGGGGCGTGCTGATCGGCAACGAAGGCCCGGACCCGCTCAACTGGCGCGTGGCCGAGGCAAGCAGCGACAGCGTGGTCGGCGACGTGCCGTGGTTGGTGCCGTTCGTGTCGTCCGGCTCGACGCCCGTGGGCGAGACCTCGAGGTTGGAGCTGACGTTCGACGCGACGGGCCTGGCTGTGGGCGAGCCGTACGAAGCGACGCTTCTGCTGACGTCGAACGATGCGCTCGCCGACTCGACCTGGATTCGGGTCAGCATGGCGGTAATCCCGGCGGGGACGCCGGCGTTCACCGGCTGGGTGTCGCTCCGGGGTATGGGCCATGCGTCCGGCGGGAGCATAGTGCTCTTCGACGCGGCCGACGCGGCGGTCGACATCGTCGAGGTTGCGCCCAACGGATGGTTCGCGGCGTACGGTGCCGAGCCTGGGACCTACCGACTCCAGGTGGCCGCACCGGGAGCGTATGGGCAGGAAGTCGCGCGCGTGGAGCTTCCGGTCGAGGGCGCCGACCTGCTCCTCTCGCCGGTTCACCCCAACGCGATCGGTCCGTTCTTCATGGAGGCGTTCAGCGACGCCTCCACTCTGGACGGGCTGTCGATCCCTGCCGGCGCGACGATCACCGTGCGTGACGTATCGGGTGTCGTCTGCGGCATCGAAGTCGTCGACGAGGCCGGATCGTACGGCTTCCTTCACGTCTATGCGGACGACCCGGGCACCGAGGCCGACGAGGGTGCCGAGATCGGCGAGACCGTGCGATTCTTCGTCAACGACGTGCCGACGACCAGCACCGCACTCTACTCGAACCACAACACGATTGCCAGAGTCGACCTCGCCGCGACGTCTGTCGCGCCGCTCTCGCTCGGAACCGGCCTCCATCTGATCTCGCTGGCCGTGACGCCGCGGGATACGAGCCTGAGCGACATTCTCTCGTCGATTGCCGGCAAGTACTCGTACCTGGCCGCGTTCGATCAGAGATGGGGCGGAGCGCGCACCTATGTCGACACGCTGCAAGCGTTCAGCGACCTGGAAACACTCGACGGCCGCCACGGCTACTGGATCAGGATGTCCGAGCCCGGCGTACTGACCGCGCTCGGGAGCGTGGTCCATGACGACGTGCCGCTCGAACTCGACGCCGGGTGGAATCTTGTCAGCTACCTGCCGCCACTTGCGCGCGCGCCTGCCGATGCGCTGGCCGGAATACACGACGTGCTCGGCATTCTGGGCGGCTTCGACGGTGGCGCACAGACCTATGTGCCCGGCAGCCCGTTCAGCGACATGACAGAGATGCAGTACGGCCACGGCTACTGGATGTTCCTCTCGGCACCGGCTTCTCTCAGCTACCGGTATGGCGCGGAGTAGCCGCTCGCCAAGGGTGCTCGCGCGCCTTCGTCTGCCGAGGGCCCCGCGCCGACACCGGAATGGATGGACGTCTACGGCGGGCTCTACATCGACGGGAAGGCTGTCAGGGCCGGCGCGGAGCTGGCCGTGGTGGATGGCGACGGCGTGATCTGCGGCCGAACCGTCGTTCGCAACGACGGCGAGTACGGATTCCTGCACGTCTACTCGGACGATCCTCGGACCGACGCCGACGAGGGTGCCGAACCGGGCGAGGCGTTGCACGTGCTGCTAGATGGTACCGAGCCCGGCGTGGCACCGAGCATCGCCTGGAGTGGCGGACATGCCGTTTTGCGGATCGACCTCAAGCTCTCGTCCGGACCGACAGGCGTCGCGCTGGATCGCCCGCATCGTTTCGCGCTCTATGAGGCCCGGCCGAACCCATTCAACCCGAGCACAACGCTACGATACGAACTCGCCGCAGAGGGACCGGTGAGCATCGCGGTCTATGGTCTGCTCGGGCGGCCCGTGCGAACGCTGGTAGACGGATACGGCGCCATGGGCATCCACCGGGCCGTTTGGGATGGCCGCGACGACGCGGGGCGAGAGGTGGCCAGCGGCACGTATCTGGTGAGGTTCCGCGCGGGAGGCATCGTTCAGGCGCGGAGAGTTACGCTCGTGAGGTAGGTTCGTCGCCCGAATGCAAGCGACGATTGCGCGACCGGGCCGGCGAGATTGCCAGCCCGGTCGCGTGCACCCATTCTTAAGCGCCGTCGCTTCATGCTACCAGCCCTGGTAGCGCATGCGGAATATCCCCGTATCCTCCATGCGAAGGAACGCCGGGTCGGTCCACTCGATCTTCCATCCGTCGTCCGTGCGGCACCAGCGCATGCGTATGGCGGGCGTTCTGTAGCCGAACGGGTGCTTCATGATGTCGCTCGGTTCCATCTCCGGCCCGCCACCGACCCACATCTGTGCCACGCAGTCGACCTCGACCGCTTCGTTCTCGGTGAGCACCCACTCCCGCACAAGCAGTTGTAGCGCCGGATAGTGCCACGCGGCAACCGCGCCCCATTCCCGGATCAGCCGATCCGTGCTCTCGGTCATGTACTTCCGGAAGATCGACCGGAACGCCACTTCGACCGACTCGATCGTTCGTCCGTCCGGCTCGCGGTAGCTCTCGGCGTAGCATGCCAGGATCGCGTCCAGGTCTTCCGCCTCGATGGCGCTACGCCATTGGTACATCGCGGCCATCACGTCGCGTTTGAGCGTCGCGGCCGCGTCGTCGTCCGCTGTGACGGGCGAGGCAAGGTCCTCGACCGGCGTACATTCCGCGCACCGCGCTTCGCTGGCCTCGATGTCGGCCGAGGCGCCGAGCACGGCTTCGCCCATGCGGGGCCGCTCGGTCTCTTCGCTATCGGTGCCGACGAAGACGCTTCTGCGGCTCTCGCGATCGGAGAAGATGAGCGCCTGGTGCAGATGCAGCGTGCCCTCGATGGTTTCTTGTGCGGTGGTGACGGCCGATACCGCGTAAGTGTCTCCGTCTTCGACCTCCGCAAGCTCGAAGCGGGCATCGGCCAACGGCTCGCCATCGGTCAGGCAGGTCTCCACGTCGCCGCGGCACCGCCACACGCGATAGCCGGTGTCCCCTTCGTGAGCGGCCCACGTGAGCGCGCGTCCTGCCCCTTCGGTCCGGATAGCGACGCTATCGGGGCGACGCGGCACGTCGAGCTTGATCGTCTCGGGCACGAACCAGTTCTCGTGCGTGTTCGCGGCGCAGGATATCGGACCGACCGTGCTACTCCACGCTTCGCCTCGGTCCACCGGCGGGAAATAGGGGTCGACAATCTCCCGAGCATGCTCGACGCTCCGGATCTCGCCTGGACGGATGATGCGCTCGAACCGGCTTAGCACGCCGTCCGGAGTCCGGGTCGGCAGCAGTGGAATCCAGCCGTATCGGGGGCCGTTGGGGATCATCTCGGCATCTCGCGTCCGGTCGAACACGCCGTACGTCGCGCGGATCAGGCGCCCCTCGTTGCGGTCGAAGTCGAGATCTTCGGATATGGCGTGGAAGTCGGTGGGTTTATCGCAGCGCGGCATGTGATACGCAACGGGAGTCGATTGCATCACTTCGGCTCGGCTGGGGATGAGGCGTTCCTTGACCAGGCGCTTGAACGTCTCGCCGATCCAGTCCCTCTTCGCCAGCCAGTAATCCGTGCCCGGCTCGACCGAGTAGGCCGTGGCGCCCGCGCTCGCACCGAGA
>CAZSJP010000287.1:0-6354 GCA_964606675.1 uncultured bacterium | reverse complement strand
GACGTTGACCCACTCGGCGCGCGACCTGGCTCTCTCTCGCTCTGCGGCCAACGTGCCCGAGTCCGGAACCGCCGGCGCTTCGAACCACTGCTCCAGGAACTCGTCCATCGGGCCGTCGTACGCCTTCCGTTTCAGGTCCCCCCACGTGCGCTGATCGCCGGTGTTGTAGTAGAGGTACGTCGTGCCGTCGAACTCGACTATCTCCGGGTCGGACGTGTTGTTGCCGTCGTCGAGGGCCTCCGGCGCTACCACTGGGTTCATCGCGCTCTGCTCCCAATTGATAAGGTCCTTCGATCGCGCGATGTACGTCTCGAAGAACCATCTCGGGGATCGGGTCTCTAGGTACATCTGGTAGTAGTAGCCGTTCGCGTACCGCATGCACGGACATGCGGCGTATCGGTCCGTGCCGAACACGGCGTCGGGCAGCTTGGTCCAGTTCACGAGGTCGGGTGAGGTGGCGAACTTCGTCGCGAAAGCCGGGTACGTCCGGTCGTTGCTCTCGTATGCCATGGCGAATCCGTCTTCGCCCTTGCACACCGAGGTGTTGAAGAGGTGCTCCCCGCCTTCCTGCTCGATGACACGGGTCTGTTCCCAATGCTCCAGATCGGACGATTTGAACAGCGTCACGTCGTTCCAGGTGCCGTCGCCCCACCTCGAGGCGAAGGCGTAGAGCGTCCCATCGTGAACGATGGCTGATCCGAGGCCGTAACCCTCGGCGAACCGTGCGAGCCGGCGACCCGATTCGACGTCCGTGACTACGAGGTAGTAGTCGCTCTTGTCACCGCCCATACCGGGTCGGATGCACTCCATGTGGCAGAGGCGGCCTTCCCAGACGATCGGCGATAGCTCGCACATGTCGTTGGCGACCAGCTCGCCGGCCGACATATCGGGCAGCGGGTGCGTCGCCTCGCTCGGCGGCAGGGGCGAGGGGGGCTTCACGCGTTCGAAGACGTCCGCCGGCCAGTGTCCCATCGGCTTGATTCCGTCGGGAACATCTTGTTGGTACTGGACATACGCGCGTACGCTCCTCGGCGCGGTGTAGCCTATGTCGGAGGCGGTCTCGGGCTTCTCGCGCACGCCGAACACCTTGTAGCCCATCAGCGTCGTGTCCTGCATGTCGACGTGGAGGTACTTGCCGTCCATGACGCTCTGTATGATCCCGTCGGTGGGCGTGCCGTGCGGCTGCGAGAAGTTGAGCGCGACCAAGCGGCAGCGATCGAGCTTCACGCGCGAGTACGTCGCGAACCCCGGATTGCCCGACTTCAGCGCGCATTGCGGCCCGACGAGCGTGCAGTCTTCGAACAGGAAATCGGGCGTGTCGTTCAGGGACTCGTGCTCGGCGCGCACGTATGCGCCGGCCGTATCGCCCCACCAATCGAGAGACCACAAGCAGCACCGCCTGAACGCTATCGGCTCGCCCGGTCGGGCCAGAACGTGCCCTGCGCCGCCGCCGAATGCGCGGCCGATACCGACGGAGTCCTCGACGATGACGGAGAACGGCTTGGCGGTGAACGGCAGGTCCCAGAACAAGCCACCATCGCCGCCCGTGACGTAGGCGTGGCGGACTATCCAGCGGTCCCACTCGATGCCGGGAAACTCAGGCGTGCAGCGCGGGAATCCCCACCAGTCGACGCTCTGCATGCCCTTGGCCGGGTCGCTGGCGTCTATCACGGCGTACCCGGAGCGGCCCGAGCCTAGTGCACCGTCGTAGTCTACGTCGAACGTGTTGTACGACCCTTCGGCGCCGGCGTGGGCGGGGTGCAGGTTGCCTTCCATGTACGTGTCGGGGCGGATCACGATCCGATGTCCGCCCATCGCATCGGGTATCGCCCCGAGCGCCGCCTGGATCGTGTTGAACGCTGTCGCCCACGATGTGCCGTCGGTGTTGTCGCCCAGCGTCGAGACGTGGATCGTCGATCCGCGTCGCTCTGGTTCGTATGTTGCCGCTGTCTTGCTCGGTGTCATGCCGTCCCTTTCCATGGTGTCGTAGCCGATGGGCATAAGATCGCCCATGACCGGCGTGCGGCAAAGCCGTCGTGCGCTAGCGCGCACGTTAGGAGATTCCTGCTCGGCTACGCCGAGGGCGGAATCTCCGGTCGTTGATGGCGGATCGGTTCAGGTCGCGCACGACCTGGCGCGGGGGAGGAGGTACGCCGCAAGGTTGACCGGTGTGCGGCAATGCCGCACGTTTGGAGATTCATACGGAACCTCCGGCGGCATGCGCGGTGCCGCGTGGGGCGCGCAGCCAGTCGAGGTCTCAGGGAGGTACACGTTGCAGACACTCGTGATGCAGAAATACCCGACCGAGGGCGGCATCCAGCTAGCCGCGGATGTCTACCTGCCGGACGGGCCGGGGCCGTTCCCCGTCGTGCTCTGTCGGACGCCGTACGACCGTGTGGGGCATCTCGGACCGTGGGCTAAGCACTTCGTCGGCCGCGGCTACGCGTACGTGGCAGCCGATTGTCGCGGCCGGTTCGAGTCCGAGGGCGTGTTCGCCCACCCGTTCGAAGAGGCAGTCGACGGCCATGCGACGGTCGATTGGATCGCGAATCAGCGGTGGTGCAACGGTCGCATCGGCCTGTGGGGCCGAAGCTACGGCGGCGTGTTCCAGATGCCTGCCGCTGTCGACGGCCACGAAGCGATCAAGTGCATCTGCCCGGCCATCATCTGCGCGAGTTTCTTCCGGAACTGGTGTCGGTACGACGGCTGCTTCGCGTTGCAGAACCCGCTCTGGTGGATGATGGGACGGGGTGGCGGCCGGACGGATCCGCCGATGGGTCATGTCAACTGGCAGAAGCTCTACACGTTGCCCACGCTCGACGACGTAGAGCGTGAGATGGGGTTCGAGGTGCCGCCGCTCAGGCGCATGGCCGAGCACGACGTCGAAGACGAGTATTGGCACAGGCTCGACCAGCGGCCTTTGCACCCGAAGATCCGCGTTCCGGGGATGCACGCCGGGGGGTGGTTCGATCATGTCTCAAGCGGTCAGTTCGAGGCATACGAGCGCATTCGCGACCTCGGAGCGACCGACCTCGCGCGCGCCGGCCAGAGGCTATTAGTCGGGCCGTGGGGCCACATCAGCCTGATCCAGACCGGCGACACGCACCGGCGCTATGGCACCTGGGACTTTGGCGAAATCGCGGACTACCCTGTGCTCGAACACGAAACGCGCTTCCTCGACCTTCACCTGCGCGACGTCGACGACGGCATGTCGGACGAGCCGCCAGTGCGCATCTTCCTCATGGGCGAGAATCGGTGGCTCGACTTGCCCGATTGGCCGCCCGAGGCAGACCTCCAGCGGTGGCATCTGGGATCGGATGGGAACGCTCACGGCCAGCGGGGCGATGGGACGCTTTCGCGGGGCGCGCCCGAGCGTGCGTGCGAAGACAAGCTGGTGTACGATCCCGCGTATCCGCTCACCACGTGGGGCGGGCAGATATTCTGGAACATGGAACCGCGCGGGCCGCAAGACCAGCGGCAGTGGCTCGAACGCGACGACGTCCTGTACTACCAGAGCGAGCCGCTGCCGAACTCAGTGACGGTCATCGGCGACGTCAGCCTCGACCTGACGATTGCTGCCGACGTGGACGATACCGACATAATCGCCAAGCTGTGCGTCGTCGAGGGCGACGGTTCGGTGACGTGCGTGATCCTGGGATCGCTCAGATGCCGGTACAGAGAGGGCTTCGACAAGCGCGTTCCGTTGGAGCACGGCACACCGACTCATATCGCGTTGCGGTTGTCGCAGTTGGCATACACGTTCCCGACCGGCTCCAGAATCGCCCTTATGGTATCGAGCAGCGACTTCCCGAGGATTCAGCCGCACACGAACACGATGGCCAAGCCGTGGGAGCCGGCAACTCCGGTAGTCGCCCACACGCGCCTGCTGCACGGCGGCGGGGTGACGGCAAGCCTGAACCTGCCGGTTGTGGAGACGTAGCGCATCCGGCGAAGCAGCTCGCGGGCACACCCGGTGCCATCACTTCCCGATCGCGAACTCATCCTTCACGTCCCCATCGCCGTCGTACGCGCGCCACACGAGCCGGTTGCCTCCCGCGTCCACGGTGAGCACCTGGTAGAGCGACAGGCGAGTCATGCCGACATCGATGTAGTCGGCGTCGATCTGGTCGTTGTACTTCTCGCCGGAGTTCGAGACGATATAGATCGTGCCGTCGGCAGGGCTGGCGACGCGGCTCCCGCCATGCATGGGGTAGGTCCGCATGTAGGCGTGGTCGTGCCCGGACAGCACCAGATCGACGTGATGCCTATCGAACACCTCGCCCCATACCTGCCGTATCCTCTCGTGATGGCGGTTCGCACGTGACGGATAGGGTGGATGGTGGAACGAGACGATCTTCCACGTCGCATCGGTATCCGAGAGCAAGTGGTCGAGCCATTCAGCCTGCTCCGCGGGGCGTTGGCTGCTGTTGAGCGCCACGATGAGTGCGTCGCCGTACCGAACGCTGTACGACTCCTCGGGCGGGATGTAGACCGAGCCGTTCTCCGGCAGGGCGAAGAGCCGGGTGTACATCCACGGTCCACGGTTTCCCTGCCCTTCGTGATTCCCGATCACCGGAAGCACCGGTCGCCATCGGAAGACGTCTCCTGCCCCTGCGAAGAATCTGTCCCACGAGTCGCGCTGGGTGCCCATGTTGACGAGGTCCCCCGCGATGAGGCAGAACGCCGCGTCGGGGTTGCGCTCGAACGCGCGCGCGAGCAGATGCCCCCATTCCTCGAACCCGTGCTGGACGTCCCCCATGTACATGAACGAGAACGCACCCGAGTCCGGCGCCGTTCTGAACCGCGCCGGTTGGCTTCGCTGCCCGTCGGCCAAGCTCCCGACGCGGTATTCGTAACGCGTTCCGGGCCGCAAGCCTCGCAGCACGGCCGTGTGGCGGTGGTTGACCGGGTCGTTGAGCAGAAGCCGGTCCTCAAGCTCCGCCACGCCGGCACGCACCGATACCCAGGGGGCGCTGTCGGGTGCCGTAACATCGCGGTACTCGACCACACCATCGACTATGGCCGTGCTCGTTCGCCACTGCACCGTCTGGGTCGTGCGCGGGTCCTCGCTCATCGTGAGCACGATTTGCTCGGGTGCCCTTGTGGCCGGGTGCTCCGCCAGCCTGAAACGCCTGGCAAGCCGGGTGATCTTAATCGTGAGGCAGATCGTACGGACGAGCGTTCCGCCCATCAGCTCGTCCGGGATTTCGTCCAGCGCCTCCGATCCGATGTCCGCATAGAATCTCTCACCCAGTCGGCACGTCGCGACGTTGTGGCGCTTCGGATACAGGTCGGTTACCACGATCGTCTCGGTCGAGTCCTGTGGCACGAGAACGACGAAGTAGGGCTGCTTTCGATCGTCGAAGCCCTGCACGCCGAGTTCGATGCGACCGGCTTGTACTCGCTTCTGCCAGACGACGAAGCGTCGTCTCCCAGCGCCGATCTCCATGCCGGTTGGCTCGAATCCGGCTCCCCTGACCCAGAACGGAGGCGCGGCCTGAGTGGCATCGATCGCAAGCGAGACGGTCACCGGCACGTTCACCCCGAACGACAGATATTCCGTCGAAAACGCCCGCCGCTCGTCGTCTGTGAGCGCGGCCACCACGCTTGCAGCATCGAGGCGGACCAGGTCGCTATCGCTGAGCGTGGTGCGCAGGCGTTCGGCAAGCCTGTCGACCAGCACTTCGATGGGTCGTGGCTGCGGTTCGGCCCCACCAGTGGCAGTTGCTGCGGCGAATACGAGTATGGCGATAATGCGTCGGCTGCGGGACATAGGATGCACTCCTTTCAGGGGGCGCGGGCAAGCATCGGCACTTCGGCGCGCCAGCAGCAACCTGAATTGTACGGCGCTCTGTCCGACGCCCATACACCCGTATACTATTGCGTGGTACACGACGCGACAGGGCTGGTCGTTGGCGGCGGCCTGACGGCCTCCCTGAACCTGCCGGTTGTGGAGATGTAGCGCCTCCAGCGGAACGGGTCGCAATAGGAGCGGTGCAGTTCCCATAGCGTCCCGGCTCTCCGGGGCGCGCATGATGGCGCGGCAAGACGGACAGGCAAGAGACCAGAAGAGTCAGACGAAGCTCAAAGAATCCGAAGAGCAACACAGTAACCACAGATCATCAGGGAGGCCCGACATGGATTTGAGCATGGACGACCAGGTACTCATGAATATGGGCATCGAATCCGTCCGGATTCAGGACGAGAATTTCGAGATTCTCACCACCGGGGCATGTGTAACGCTCCGGGCCGACGGCACGCTCAGCATTCAACAGCGCATCGGCGCAGAACGCAAGCTATTGAGCTGTCGTCTTCCGGCTCATCTGGCTCCCTGGCGGCTGGCCCGATGGACGC
>CAZSJP010000286.1:0-6355 GCA_964606675.1 uncultured bacterium | reverse complement strand
CGGACATGGTCCGAGTTCGAGGCCAGCGGCTTCTCTACTCCCGTCAGCGGTGTTGTTCACCGAGGAACGAACCCACCTGCCTGCGGTGTGCCTTTGGGAGGCATAGACACCGGGTGTCTGGACATCGAAGCGCGCGGGCTATTGGGGTACTCGACCATCTTCAACTCGCTCGTGCCCAGGCGCGGGCCGATGAACGAACCATTCCTTAGCATGAGCATCGGCAAACAGACATGGGTTATGACAACTCTGGATATCGGCTGGCGTAAAGACGCAACCTGGAGCGACATCTACAGCCGTGGGATGTTCATGCCCGTCAAGACCGCGTCCGAGATACACTACTGGGGCCACTATCCGGTAGCGGACATGGAGTTTGTGACCGACGCACCTGTGTCGGTGGGCATGCGCGCGTGGTCGCCGTTCATCCCGGGCGACACGGCGATATCGAACACTCCGGGAGCTGTGTTCGAGGTTCATTTGCGCAACAGGTCAGACGAAACGAAGAAAGGTTCCGTGGCGTTCAGCTTCCCCGGTCCGTCCGAGGGCGAGGCCGGCACGGTCTATTTCCGCAGGAAGCGAACGAAGGGGCGGGTCAACGGCGTCAGAGTTCGCTCGAAACAGGCAAGCTATATGCTTGGGGCGATCCAGGAAGACAACGTTCGCGTGGGTGGTTCGCTGGAAGTCGACGGCGAAGCGTGGGCGACCATGGAGCATTATCTGCCGCACGCCGATGCGGGTGCCGGATCGACCGTCGCCGTGGACTTCGAGCTGGAGGCCGGCGAGGAGCGCATCGTACGGTTCGTGTTGGGATGGTATGCGCCGAAGTGGATGGGCGGCGGAACCATGACCGCCGGCGGGAACGGCTACCGGCACATGTACGCCAAACGGTACAGCAGCGAGCGTGCGGTTGCGACAATGCTGGCAAGGCGGCACGAGAAGACCCTACGCCGCATCCTCTCGTGGCAGGAGGCTATATACACCGACGAGAATACGCCGGCATGGCTGAGCGATGCGCTGGTCAACGTGCTGTATCTCATCACCGAGACGTCTGTCTGGGCGCAGGCGAAGAAGCCTATCGGCAAGTGGTGTAAGTCCGACGACGGGGTCTTCAGTCTCAACGAGAGCCCTCGTTGGTGTCCGCAGATGGACTGCATCCCGTGCACTTTCTACGGGAACCTGCCGTTCGTCTACTTCTTCCCGGACACGATGGTATCGAACCTGCGGACCTACAAGGCGTACCAGTACCCGACCGGGCAGGCGCCGTGGGTGTTTGGAGGTTGCACAACCGGCACGCGCCCGTACGAGGTGGCGTTGCCATCGCCGGGCTACAAAGAAAAGCCGCAGACAACGCTCGACGGTTCGTGCTACGTCGATATGGTCGACCGAATGTGGATGCGCACCGGGGACGACGCGATCCTCGACGAGTTCTACAAGTCGGTGAAGAAGAACACGATTTTCACGATGAATCTGCGGCCGGACTCGGGCGCGGCGGGCGTCGTCAGCATGCCGGAGGATAACTTCGGTCAGGACTGGTTCGAAAGCTGCGAGCTTTTCGGCATCGTTCCGCACATCGGAGGCGCGCATCTGGCGCAGCTCAGGATGGCGAAACGTATGGCCGAAGCCAAAGGCGACAGTAAGTTCGCGCGGCGGTGCAGCGAGTGGCTCGAAGAGGGCAGCGCGGTGATGGAGGACAACGCGTGGATCGATACGCACTACATGCTCTTCAACGAGCTGGAGACCGGCAAACGGTCGGACTTGGTGATGTCGTACGTATTCGACGGCGAGTGGATGGCTCTGTCGCACGGTTTGCCGGGCGTGTTCCAGGCCGAGCGAGTCGAGACGATGCTGAAGACGATCGAGGACACTGCGTTGGCGGTCTCCGGCTTCGGAGCATCGACGTTTGCGGCACCATCGGGCGATTTCGACACGAGCGAGTGGAGCCCCGGCTACTGGGGCACGAAGGGCGTACACCCGCCGGGTACGTTCATGCTGGCCATGACTTACATGTACAAGGGACAGCTGGACACCGGCATGGGGCTGGCCGAGCGGACGGTGGGCGAGATCCTGAAGCGAGGGTGGTATTGGGACTGGCCGGTATGTATCGACGGCGAGGGCCATGAACGCATCGGCGCCGACTACTATCAGAACCTGATGCTCTGGGCGGTGCCTGCCGCGGCAGCGGGCCAGGACATCACCGGTCCGTGCGGAGAAGGTGGGTTGGTGGAGAAGGTGATCGCCGCCGGAGCGAAGTAGGGAGCCGAGTGGCAGAGATAGAAGCGCTTCTGGCCGAAGACAGGCCGGTCACCTGGCTGTTCGCCGGCGACAGCATCACGCAGGGCGCGGTCCATACGATGGGCTGGCGCAACTACACCGAGCTGTTCGACGAGCGGCTCGGCGAGCTGGGCCGCAATGAAGACGTAGTCGTCAACGCCGGCGTGTGCGCCTGGAACGTCGAGAAGATTCGGGAGCGGATCGACGAACGCGTGTTGCGATTCGCGCCCGACGCAGTGTTCATGATGTTCGGCACGAACGACGCAGCCGGCAGCACGGATGGGATCGAGCGCTTCGCCGAGGGGTACGCGGAGGTCATCGGCTGTATTCGCCAAGCCGGCATCCGGAACGTCGTCGTTCAGACCACGGTGCCGTATATAGTGTTCGACGCCGGCGATGCCGAGAGCTGGGTCGTCATGCTGCTCGAACACATCCCTGCCTACGTGAAAGCTACGCGAGTCGTTGCCGAGCGGGCCGGGGTACGGCTTGTCGACCATTGGTCGGCTTGGGACGCTGTGGCCGATCAGCTCGGGCACTACACCGAGGGCTTCTTCCATCCGAACGAGTACGGCCACCGACTGATGGCGCATACCTTGTTCCGCGAGCTGGACATGTGGGATGCAGATTCCCGTACGTGCAGGTTGTTCGTGCCGTAGGTAGATATCGGGGAACAATGTGAAGGGCATACAAGCGCTTCTGGCAGAAGACCGCCCCGTCACGTGGCTGTTCGCGGGCGACAGCATCACGCAGGGCGCGGTCCATACGATGGGCTGGCGCGACTACACGGAGTTGTTCGATGAGCGGCTCTATGAGTTGGGCCGAAGTGCGGACGTGGTCGCCAACACGGCGGTGAGTGGATGGCGCGTCCAATCGATACGGGAGCGGGTCGACGAACGGGTGCTACGCTTCCGGCCGGATGCGGTGTTCTTGATGTTCGGCACAAACGACGCCATGGCGGGTGGCGACGGGCTCGACCGATTCGCAGCCGACTACGCCGAAACCATCGATAGCATCCGCAAGGGCGGTACAGAAAACATCGTCGTGCAAACCACGGTGCCGATGGTGCAGCTCAAGGTGGCGCCGAGCGAGACCGGCATCACGACGCGAATCGCACACATACCGGCCTACGTGGAAGCGACTAGAATGGTCGCCCAGCAAGCGGACGTCCGGCTGATCGACCATTGGCGAGTCTGGGAGGGCATCGCCGACCAACTCGGTCACTACACCGAAGGGGCGTTCCACCCGAACGAGTACGGCCACCGCTTGATCGCGCATACTTTGTTCCGCGAGCTAGACATGTGGGACGACGACTCGCGGACGTGCAGATTGTTCGTGCCCTAGGTGTGATGTGTCATGACGTTGTCCTCACCACGTGCACCGGCGAACGTACGGCATGCAGTCGTAGAACGCACCCCACACAACAGCCTGGGGACGCACACTGCCGGAACTCTTGGCGCTGTCGTCTCAACCGCGTGTCCATCATCAACTTCCTCAGCTTGGGTGGTGACAACGTCATGACATTCCACAGCTAGGGCTTGTCGGCGCGCTCTCCATAGTGAGATTCCGAACCGCCATCAAAGAGCCGGAAGAGCTGTCCTATCTGTTCCTCGCGATCGCGATCGGTTTGGGTCTGGGGGCCGATCAGAGGCTCATCACGCTCGTCGCGTTCGTGCTGATCGTCGCCGCAATATGGCTGCGCGAACGATCTCGCGACAATACGGCCAGTCAGGAGGCTTTCCTCATCGTCGATTCGGCGAAAGCGGGCGGCACTACTATCGCGCGAGTCGTCGACACATTGAGCCAGCACTGCGCGGCGGTGAATCTGAAACGATACGACGAGAGCGAAAGCTCCACTGAAGCGCATTTCGCGGTCGAGATCGACGATTTCTCTCAACTGCAGATTGTCCGGGACAAACTGATCGAACTCGATCAATCGATGAAGATCACGTTCCTCGACGGCAAGAGCGGCATCTAGATGAGAATACGGCAGCGATCCCCGATGGGCGCGACCAGCGTGCGCCGTCTCGTGGGGAGACCCCGGCTCAGGGCACTCGTCGCGGCGCTGTGCGGACTTGCCATATTCGCCAGCGGTTTCATGCTCCACAGGTCGCAGATAATATGGGAAGCACGTCAGGATATCCGGTCCAAAGTGCTACGCGTCTTCAGTTTCATGAACACCACACCAGTACCCAATATCTCCCTGGATATAGGTTACGAAGACTACATGAGGCTGGAATATCGACGCAGGCAGGCCGTGGCCGCCGAGGTCCTGACCAGAACCGGAGACGACTTCGTTCCGGCCACGCTGCACAACGGCGACGTCACGGTTCGCGTCAGGGTTCGTCTCAAGGGAGACTACATCGATCACCTGAAGCCGGACAAGTGGTCGTTTCGAGTCAAGGTTAGAGGCGATAATACGATATTCGGGATGAAGAGGTTCGCTCTTCAGGCGCCGGAAACCAGAGGATATCTCCACGAGTGGCTGTTCTACGCCGCGTTGCGCCGGGAAGGCCTGATCGGCCTGCAGTACGATTTCGTGCGGTTGGCTGTGAACGGGCGCGACTGGGGCATCTACGCCATCGAAGAGGTCCCTGACAGATATCTGATCGAGCGCAGTGGCTATCGCGAGGGGCCGATCGTCAGAATCAACGAAGCGGCCGTATGGACCGACTACCAACGAGCGAAGGCAACTGGACGGCCCTTCGACTGGCACGATGTGGTGGAACGGCACTACACGGCGAGTGGCATCGATCCGTTCGGCCGGCAGCGAACGATGAGATCGCCCGCACTGCGGGAGCAATTCCTGCTGGCCAGCAGCCTTCTAGAATCTGTCCGCACAGGCGCGATCGCGCCACACAAGGTGTTTGACGAGAGGAAGATGGGCAGGTTGATGGCTTTGGCTCACCTGCTTGGTGGAACGCACACACTGTCCTGGCGTAACATTCGCCTATACTACAACCCCGTGACGTCCCTGCTCGAACCGATAGCTTTCGACGCCGAAGCCGGTCGAGCTATACGCACGGTTCTGTCCCGACCGTCGTGGGCACCGTTCACGACGCGCTTGCTCAGCGATGAAAGGATGGTCGCTTCCTATGTAGAGGAACTTGAGCGCATCGGAACCGCGACGTACATAGATGGTCTGCTAGCCGATGTTGCGGACAGCCTGGAAACGAAGTATCGCATATTGCTGAAGGAGTACCCCGAGTACGGCTTTTCCACGGACAATCTATACCGGAACGCACGGATCATCGGGAACGCACTGAATCCCGAGCACGGGCTGAACGTCTACCATGTCGGCGCTTCGGACACTGCCATAGACCTTTCGGTCACGAACATCCAGGAAGTACCGGTCGTGCTCACGCATGCTACGCACGGCGAAGGCGATCGCGAGACCGACCTCCCACTAGTCTACGGAAGCGCCACCGGCAGTGGAGCCGGCCTCGTGTTGGATGGTAGAATCGGCGACGAGCCTCTCGCTCACACCGTGGTGCGTCTCGCAACGCCCTGGCGCCATGCGCCGCCGTCTGGCGTCGAGGACAGCCTCGTGATGAACTACAGGCTCCTCGGCTCCAACAGGCAATTGCGGGCCAACGTCTACCCATGGGCGCCTCCGACGCAGGTTGGCCTGATCCGGACACCGGGCCGGCTGGCGCCCAACGCCCACACCTTCGACTTCATTGTGGTCGATGAGGAGCGCAGATCGGTCTCGATCATGCCCGGACGATGGTCCCTCGACCGGACGCTAGTCGTCGCTCCGGGCTACACTCTCCGGTGTGCGGCCGGAACGCGATTGGCTATGGTCGGTTCGTCCCGCGTGACCTCGTATTCGCCGCTGGAATTCGTCGGCACTGAGGATGAACCGATCGTGATCGTCGCCGACGATTCCACGGGACAAGGGCTGTTTGTCTCAAGTGCTGGGCGCGCGTCGACGCTGGAGAACGTCGTCTTCGACGGCCTGGCGGAGCCTCGGATAGGGGGTTGGGGCCTGACGGGCGCCGTCACGTTCTATGAATCGCCCGTGGACGTGCGACGCTGCCAGTTCAGAGGCAACCGCTCCGAAGACGCCCTCAACATAATCCGCTCTGAT
>CAZSJP010000285.1:0-6363 GCA_964606675.1 uncultured bacterium | reverse complement strand
ATGGTGCCCATGGTCACCTCCTGCGCCTACCATGCTGGAAACACTCTTTGACGAAACGCACGCCCGGCGTTCCGCCCCAATAGCCCCTCGCCCATGCCCGCGGCCGACGGACGCCCCATGCGTTTGCCATCTGCGACGGTTTGCCGTAGGTTCCTGCTGTGGTCCCGGCAGTTGCGTGAGGACGCGACTGCAGGCATCGGCGATCGCTTGGGGATCGGAAGACCGAAGGAGGCAGACCTATGCGTTGCAGCCCTACTTCGTTCCTAATCGCGCTGATGATGTTGTGCGGCCCCTCACAGTCCGTGGCGTATACGGAGGTCAGCGGCAGCATCCCGACAACGACGTGGACGAAGGACGGTAGCCCATACCGGGTGGTCGGGGAGATCGACGTACCCAACGGGTCCGTGCTGACCATCGGCCCGGGTGTGCAGGTGTTATTCTATGCCGATGTGCCGTTTACGGTCCACGGTGCACTCGAGACGCTCGGCACCGAGGAGGACAACGTGGTCTTCGACCCCGACTCGTATGACTGGCGCGGCCTGGAATTGCTGAGCGCCGAACCGTGCTACCTGTCCCATACGGTCGTCTCGAATGGGGGGAAGCGCTCGACGAAGGAGAACGTCTACGGCGGCGGGCTTCTCGTATCGGCCACCCAGGCGCTGCTCAAGGACTGCGTCATCCATTCAAACAGCGCTGAGACGTATTCGTACCGCTATCGTCCCTACGGCGGGGGGATAGCCGTCCGCGCAGGTGGCGATCTGACGCTGGTAGGCTGCACCGTGAGGAACAACGTGACATCGGGCTGCTACTCTTGGACGAGGGATAACATCGATAGGGACTGCCTGGCGAGTGCCGGGGGCGTGTACATCGGGACCGGCGGGCATGTCGCCATGCGTCGGTGCGAGGTGAGGAGCAACTACACCGACATGTCGGGCGCCGGGGTATACGTCGGGGGCGGCCGCTTGGACGCGCGCAACACTCTGTTCCTGAACAACCGTGCCTACAACGCCAAGTCCTATCGCCAGGAGCCGCCTGGGGTGGCGCGCGGATCGGCAGTTGCCGTGGGGCATGGGGGGGGTGTGGCCGCTCTGGCGAACTGCACGATCACGGGGAACAGTGCAACCCCAGTGGTGCCCCTTGGGCAAGGCACCATCAGCGGCTCAGTGATGGCGACCAACTGTATCATATGGGGCAACCACCCTGATAGCGTTGGAGTTGGCGCGATCACGTACTCGAACGTCGAACCCGGAGACCGCGCGTACCACGGCGAAGGAAACATCAGCGCCGATCCTCAGTTCGCCCCACTGACCTACGACCTGCTCCCCGGATCGCCATGCATCGACGCGGGCGATCCCGAGTCGGAGCGCGATCTGGACGGCTCGGTGGCCGACATCGGCGTGGGCAGCAGCCGCGACTACAGCCCGGACATCGTCACCAGCCGCACGGTGACGGTTGCCAGGGACAACACCGGAGACCTGCGCATCATAAACCGGGGTGATGGAGAACTGGTTGTGTCCGACCTCATTCTCCCATCGGGCTTCGCAGCGAACGAGACGAGCTTTCCGCTGATCGTTCCGCCGACCAGCATCGTGAAAGTGCCCATCGGTTTCGTCGGCACTTCCGACACGGTTGCGACCGCGGTCGTGACCCATTCCGACTCCAGCAAGCCGGCGCTCGAGGTGTCTCTTCGGGGGAGCATTGTCTCCCCAATCGCCGAGTCGGCGCCCCCGCCGGCCAGCCTCACCCTCGACCAGAACACGCCCAATCCGTTCAACCCGCTGACGACGATTCGTTTCAGCGTTGCACGGAGCGGTGCCACGAACCTGAGCGTCTACGACGTGTACGGAAGGCGCGTGCGGACGCTCGTTGACGGGCTGTCGGACGCCGGGTACCAGTCGGCCGTCTGGAACGGCACCGACTCGCGTGGCCGACCGGTCGCAAGCGGGGTGTACCTGTACCGGCTGACGCACAGAGGGGCGAACATGGCGAGCAGGGCGAGTGGGAACCATTCGCCAGCGAACCCGACCGAAGTGAGGGTCAGACGGTTGCTACTAGTGAGGTGAGCCGTCGTTGCCCTTGCGGGCACGGAAGGCCTGCCGGCTTATCGTTCGGTTGCCATCCGAGACGGGCTGCGGTAGATCTCTCGTTCGTGTTGGCGGTCGCGGGAGGGTGCGACCGCGGACATGCCAGGCCTTCCGGGGCCAACGCAGACAGAGGAGACAGACGCATGCGCTGCAACCCAGCTTCACTCCTGGCGGCACTGATGTTGTGCGGCCCCTCGCCGTCCGTGGCGTACACGGAAGTCAGCGGCGCCATCCCGACAACGACGTGGACGAAGGACGGTAGTCCGTACCGGGTAGTTGGCGAGATCGACGTGCCGCAAGGCCATACGCTGACGATCGGGCCCGGAGTGAGTGTGCTCTTCGACGCCGCCGTTCCGTTCACGGTCCATGGCGCCCTTGAAACATTCGGTACCATTGATGAGAACGTGACCTTCACGGAGGGCAAGTCGATTTGGCGCGGCCTGGAACTGCTACGGCACAGCGAGCCATGCTACATGTCCAATACAGTCATTTCGAAAAGCCGGGAGAGATCGACGAAGGGCGATGTCCACGGCGGAGGGCTTCTCGTGTCTGGCGCTCGCGCCCTGCTCAAGGATTGTGTGGTCGATGGGAACGTGGCTGAGACGTATTCGAGCCGCTATCGTCCCTACGGCGGGGGGATTGCCGTGGTGGCCGGGGGCGACCTGACTCTGGTAGACTGCACCGTGAGGAACAACCAGTCAACGGACTGCTTCTACTATCCGAGGGACTACATCGTTAGCAGCTGCATGGCCAGCGCCGGAGGAGTCTACGTTGGGATCGGCGGGCATGTTGCGATGCGGCGATGTGTGATCAGGAGCAACTACACCGACGTGTCCGGAGCAGGTGTACTCGTAGGCAGCACCAGCCGCATGGACGCGCGCAATACCTTCTTCGTGGGCAACGACGTGTACAACGACACCAACCCAGTCGCTGGAGGCCCGGTGGAGACTAGAGTGGCGCGTGGATCGGCGGTCGCAGTTGGAAACAGTGGGATCGCCGTTCTGGTGAACTGCACGATCACGGGGAACAGTGCAGGCCCAAAAGTGCCGACCGGGCGAGGCGCCATAAGCGGCCCCGTGATGGCTACGAACTGCATCATATGGGGCAACACGCCAGACAGTGTCGGAGGCGGCGCCATCACCTACTCGAACGTCGAGAGCGGAGACGGCGTGTACCCTGGTGAGGGGAACATCAGCACCGATCCCCAACTCGACCCGTTGAGCTATGACCTGCTGCCCGGCTCGCCGTGTATCGACGCGGGCGATCCCGAGTCGGAGCGCGATCTCGACGGCTCGGTGGCCGATATCGGCGTGGGCAGCAGCCGCGACTACAGCCCGGACATCGTCGCCAGCCGTGCCGTGACGGTTGCCAGGGGCGAAACACGCAACCTGCGCATCCTCAACATGGGCGACGGGGAGTTGGTCGTGTCCGACCTGATTCTGCCATCGAGCTTCGCAGCGAACGAGACGAGCTTCCCGCTGACCGTTCCGCCGACCAGCATCGTGAAAGTGCCCATCGGTTTCGACGGCACCTCCGACACGCTGACAACCATGGCGATCGTGCACTCCGACCCCAGCAAGCCGTCGCTCGAAGTGTCTCTTCGGGGAAGCATGATCTCCCCAATCGCCGAGCCGGAGTCCTCGCCGGCAAGTCTGACCCTCGACCAGAACACGCCCAATCCGTTCAACCCGCTGACGACGATCCGTTTCAGCATCGCAGAGAGCGGCCTCGTCAGTCTGACAATCTACGACGTGAACGGACGGCGCGTACGGACGCTCGTTGACGGGCTGTCGAGCGCCGGATACCAGTCGGTCGTTTGGGACGGCACCGACTCGCGCGGCCGACCGGTCGCAAGCGGAGTCTATCTGTACCGGCTGACGCACACGGGAACGAACATGGCGAGCCGGGCGAGTGGGAACCATTCGCCAACGAACCCGAACGAAGTGAGGGTCCGACGGATGCTGCTGGTGAGGTGACACGCCTTGCGCTCGCCGGCTCGATGGCATCGGGCAACGGACCTGGACGAGGCAGGGGTCCGACGAGGAGCGGCCGGCGTAGCTTGACAATCGCGCGCTGTGCTGATAGTATCGTGGCGGGCAGGGCGATGCCGGGGGGCTCCGCGCTCACGGCGTTCGCATCCACCGGCTGGGGCTGGGTGGTGCCGTCATCCGAACCGGCGCCACAGGTATCAGGAGGAACGCGGTATGCTGGTCGAATGGTTCAAGGACTTGGGCCCCGTTACTCAAGCACTAATAGGCACGTGCTTTACGTGGGGCGTAACGGCGCTTGGTGCCGCGCTCGTCTTCTTCTTCACGACGATAAACAGGAAGGTGCTGGACTGTATGCTCGGCTTTGCCGCGGGCGTGATGATCGCGGCGAGCTACTGGTCGCTGCTTGCCCCGGCAATCGAGATGGCCGAAGAGTCGGGGGGCCTACCGGCGTGGGTGCCGGCTGCGATCGGTTTCCTGGCGGGCGGCGCGTTCCTGTGGGGCGCGGACAAGTTGCTGCCTCACCTGCATCTGGGGTTCCCGATCGAGGATGCCGAGGGGATACACACGAGCTGGCGACGGAGCATCCTGCTGGTGTCGGCCATCACGCTGCATAACATTCCTGAGGGTCTGGCAGTTGGCGTAGCGTTCGGGGCGGCGGCCGCCGGCGTTCCATCGGCGACGCTGGCAGGGGCTGTCGCGCTGGCTATCGGCATCGGCATCCAGAACTTCCCAGAGGGCACCGCCGTTTCGGTCCCTCTACGCAGAGAGGGTATGGGCCGCGCAAAGGCTTTCGTGTACGGTCAAGCGTCCGGCATGGTCGAGCCGATAGCCGGCGTCATAGGCGCTGCGGCAGTGATACTGATGCGACCGATACTGCCCTACGCCCTGGCATTCGCAGCGGGTGCGATGATCTTCGTGGTGGTGGAGGAACTGATCCCCGAGTCGCAGCTAGACAAGAACACCGACGTGGCGACCATCGGCGCGATGCTTGGTTTCACGCTCATGATGACGCTGGACGTCGCGCTGGGGTAGCGGCTGCCACGACGCGATGGGCCGGATGCAGGGATCACACGCATCCCCCTCCGCAGTCGGGTTCAGACGCTATCGCACCGCGATCAGGCGCTCGGCGGTTGGCCGCGAGCCAGCACCCAGGATCAGGTGCGAATGGATCGCCCGTGGTGGCGTAGGAGAGGCATTTCAGCCCGCCTCTGCACCACTGGGCGTACGTGCAGTTCTCACAGCCGTCGGCGATCCGGCTGGCGTCTCGAAGCCGCCCAAACAACTCGGACTCGTGGTAGAGCCGGGCGAGAGGCGTCTCGGTGACGTTACCCACGCTGATCGGCATGCGGCGGCAGGGAAATAGGGTGCCATCGGGCTGGATGGTGACCAACGAGTCCCCGGCTCTACATCGGTAGGGTTTGCCGCCGGCAACCAGAAACTGCAGCGCGCGATGCATCGCAACGTCGGTCCCGCCGAACCATCGTCGTGTCGCTCTGGTCCGAGCCCCGTGCATCGCCTCGAAGAACTCGCGCGTCTCGTCTGGCGTCAGCGCCAGTCCACGGAGTTCTTCCCCCGCGCCACACGGGATCGGTCTGTCGGCCCAGATGCGCGATACCTTCAGCTTCCTGGCCAGCTTGGCAACCTCACCGAACTCGCGAAAATTGCCGCGTTGCGCGGTGAATGAGATCAGAGTCCGGATACGGTGCCGGACCAGGTGCCTGATGGCCGAGACTGCGTTCTCGTAGCTGCCCGGCCCTCGGATCTCATCATGTGTGGTCCGTAATCCGTCGATGCTGACTTGGACGAATGTCGGTCCAAGGGCGCGGAGCCTTCGTGCCATCGCATCGTCGATGAGCGTCCCGTTGGTCAGGATCGCAAAGCTGAAGCTCGCCTCGCGGGCCGCGAACGCATCGAGCAGGTCGAGGAAGTCGTGCCTGATGAACGGCTCGCCACCTGTGACCGTAATATGGCCGCGCAACGTCGGCTCGCCTGGCCGCGCGCTCGCGCGCCACTCGCCCAGCAGCGATTCATATTGCCCGAGCACGTCCATGAGGCCGTCGAAGTCAAGCTCGACGCCTGCGCCGGCATCCTGGTAGCAGTGCGAGCATCGCAGGTTGCAGCGCTCGGTGACGTGCCATTGCAGAGTCAGGCCGGGCGGTCTGTACTGGGTGTCACGGCGCCCCTCGTGGGGCATGGATGGCATCGCCGTCATCCTCCACATCCACATCCACATCCACATCCACACCCACCACACCCACCGCACCCAGCACCTCCGGCGGCGTCGCGGC
>CAZSJP010000284.1:0-6368 GCA_964606675.1 uncultured bacterium | reverse complement strand
CACATTCGGCGACATCTCTCCGACGACGTGGACCGCAGCCAACCGCCCGTACCTGATCTTCGACGCGAACGTGCCGGCCGGCGAGACGCTGACCATCGAGGCGGGCGTCGACGTGAAGTTCATCAGAGACGTGCCGCTCTACGTCGAGGGCAGTCTCGACGCTCAGGGCACTGAGGCCGACAGCGTCCGCTTCATCGCAACCGATACGACCGAGTGGGCCGGCCTCAGGATCAGCGGCGGCGACTCCAGCACGCTGAAGTACACGCGCATCAGCGACGCCAACGGCTACGTCGTCCATATCGCGGATGCGGCCACGCGCGTGCGGATGGACCATTCCAACGTCGTCAAGAACTCGGGCCGAGGCATATGGGTCGACAGCGCGACGGTCGTGCTCAACGACTGCTTCGTCTCGCGCAACGTAACCGCTAGCTCCGGTGGAGGCATATACGCCGAAGGGGCATCGTCCCTGGCGATCACGAACACCGCGATCGTCGCTAACCAGGGGTCGGCCACGGGCGGCGGCATCGCGGTCGCGGAAGGGAGCGTCGTCAGCATCGCGGGAGGTGAGATCAGCAACAACGTCACCGGCAACACGGCCGGCGGCGGGCTGGTCGTGATGTCCGGGGCCGTCGATATGACGGGAACGACGGTCAGCCGCAACCTGGCGTTGTCGGGCTGTGGCGTCGCGGTCACGAGCGGCACCGCCTCGCTGACGATGACTCGATGCCTGATCGTGCAGAACTACAGTCGCGGCGCTGGGGTGGGCAGCGGAGCGTACGCGATGATCTCCGGCGAGATCGCTCTCGTGAACTGCACGGTCTCCCGCAACGGAGCCACCGCGGGCGGCGGCGGCCTGGGCGTGGGAGGCGGCGGCACCATCTCGGCCCATAACACTGTCGTGTGGGGCAATGGGCCGACGAACGTGTACAACGAGCCGACGAACGCCGGCTCGTTGGCGGTGGCCTACTCGGACGTCCAGGGCGGTTGGGAAGGCGAGGGCAACGTCGACGCCGATCCGTTGTTCGTGGACGCTCTCGGCGACGACTATCGCCTGCAGTCGGTCTCGCCCGTGATCGACGCCGGCGACCCAGCCAGCCCGTTGGACGCCGACGGCACCGTCATCGACATGGGGGCATTCGGCTTTGTCGGTCCGCGGTTCGCTTCGGCGGGTCTGCCGGCAGCGATCGAGAGACAGCCGTTCGCGGCGGACGTGGTCGCGACGGACATCGGCACGGTGGGCGCGCTGGCGTTCAGCCTGCCCGACGGCCCGGCATGGCTGGCTGTGTCGGCGCTGAACGACTCGACCGCGCAACTGAGCGGCACGCCCGACGAAGCTGACACCACCGACGGCGTGGCCGTCATCGTCAGAGCCGCCGGGACTCAGGATACGACCGACCAGGTGTTCATGCTGGCCATTGCCGACACCAACTACGCCCCGTCGATCAACTCGCCGCCGTCTCTGGCCAACGGCATGGCGACGGTGGCATACAGTGACACGGTCCGCGCCACCGACCCCGACGGTAGCGACGTGCTCTCGTTCACGGTCGTCGACGGTGGTGGCGTTACGGGTCTCGCGTTCGAAGACAGTGTGCTGACGCACGCCGGGTTCGTCGCCGGCGAGGTAGGCGCGCACACCGTCACCATCGCGGCCTCGGACGGATCGGGCGCGGCCGATACGCTGGCGCTCTCGCTGACTATCGACGAGTTCGTTGGCATCGCCGACGCGCTACTGCCGACAGAGACGAAACTTGGCGGCGCATATCCGAACCCGTTCAACCCGTCGACGACGATTTCGTACTCGGTGGCGTCCGGCGAGCACGTATCGCTCGTCGTCTACGCCCAGCGCGGAGGTGTCGTCAGGACGCTGCTCGACGCGCGTCGAGCCCCCGGCTACTACAGCGCAACGTGGGACGGCCGCGACATGGTCGGCCGCGAGGTCGGCTCGGGGCTCTATCTGGTGAAGTTCACCGTCGGATCGGTCGTCGAGACGCAGCGGTTGACGTTGCTGCGCTAGCCTCGACGCGTCTAGGCGCGAGCCCTCGCGCATAGCACACAGACTCCCACCGCGGCGGGCGGAGCAGCACTCTTCGCCCGCCGTGAACGTTCCGACCCACCACCGCCACGGCTTCCCTCCAAACAACCCAACATGCAAGGCCACGCGCCGCCTGCATCTAGTCACGCGGCCGCGCCGATCATGCAACGACGCATTGCTATGTCTGCTCTGGAAGGAACAGCACTATCCAGTTCGGCGTTAGTAGTCCGAGCGCATGGCTGAGTCACCACTCATGATGCGGCGGATCGAAGGTGAGATGCTCCATACGAACGCTCATACTTGGTGCTGCCACCCTCCTCGGCGCCGAGACCCTACAGGCGCAGACGTGCAGCTGCGCTGCCGCTCCCGTGCTAAGCTCCCTCGAGGGAGCGGCGGCGCCAACTGGCAGGTGGCGGTTCGGGGCGACCTACCAGTACCACGCCGCCGACGATTTCGTAGTTGGCTCCAAGCAGCGGAGCGACGGCACCGAGCGCAACCGCGCTACGCAATCGCTGGTGCTGGAAGTCGGCAGAGGGATCGGCCGGGGCTTCTCCGCGACCGCTCTCCTACCTATCGTCCGGCACGAGCGCGAGGTTGCGTCGCCATTCGGCGGCTCGACCGGACTGACGACCTCGGGCACCGGCGACGTGCTGCTGATGATCCGCTACGCGCCGTTTCGTCTCTACGGACTCTCGCGGCGCGGACTGGCGTTCGGCGTCGGTGCCAAAGCGCCCACCGGGGTCTCCGGGGCGACGTCGGGCGGCATCACGGTGGCAGAGGACATGCAGCCCGGCTCAGGCGCGTGGGACGGTGTGCTTTGGGCGCGCGGGTCGACAGCGATCAACCGCGGCGGCACGCTGAGCGCGTTTGCGACCGCATCCTACCGGTACTCCGGCCGAAACGACCGCGAGTATCGCTTCGGAACCGTGTCGCTCCTCTCGGCCGGCTTCGTCCACCACCTTACCGGTTGGCTCGCCTACACCGCCGTGGCCAGATACCGGCATGCAAGGGCGGACGCCCGTTCAGGCGCGAGCATCCCGAACACGGGGGGCGATTGGGTGTACGTGGTGCCGGGCGTGAGCGTCCGTCCGCTGCCGGAGATGGCGATCCGCGCTTCCGTCGACCTGCCGGTGTATCGCCACATCCGAGGTGCGCAATTCACAACGAGCATCGCCGCCGCTCTGGCGGTGGCATATACGATGTAGATCGCCGGTGCGGGAGACATCTTGCATGAGAGCCCATATCCTTACATACGTCGCTATTGCCTTCGCGGCCTTCGCGATCGCATGCAGCAACTCGAAGTCGACCGGGAACGTCGCAGGCCCTGGCGGTGGAGACGATCCCGGAGGGGCGAACGGCGAACTCGACCCCCGTTCGTGGCTCATACCCATCAACGAAGTGCGCGACGGCGGCCCGGGCAAAGACGGGATTCCGTCGCTCGATAGCCCGCAGTTCGCCTCTGCGAGCAACACGACCTACCTCTCCGACGACGACCTCGTGATCGGCGTCAACGTCGATGGTGAGTTACGTGCGTATCCGCACAAGATCCTCGACTGGCACGAGATCGTCAATGACGAGATCGGCCAGACCGCGGTCGCGATCACGTATTGCCCGCTCACCGGCAGCGGGATCGGCTGGAACCGGGTGCTGGCGGGCACGAAGACGACGTTCGGCGTTTCAGGTCTGTTGTGGAACACCAATCTGATCCCGTACGACCGTGCGACGGGGAGCAACTGGTCGCAGATGCGGCTCGAGTGCGTCAACGGGGCGAACATCGGCACCGACGTGCAGACGGTGCCCGTCATCGAAACGACGTGGCGGACATGGCGCGCGTTGTATCCCGATTCCAAGGTTGTGTCGAACGTCAACGACGTCTACGTCTCGTCGCTGTACCAGAGGTACCCGTACGGCGACTACCGAACGAACCACGGTTGGCTGCTCTTCCCGGTCGGCGTCAACGATGGGCGCTTGCCGAGAAAGGAGCGAGTTCACGGCGTCGCGATCGGCGACAAAGCGACCGCCTTCAGGTTCGAATCGTTCCCCGATAGCATGACCGTCATCAACACGGACGTGGACGGTGAGCCTATCGTAGCCGTCGGGAGTCGTGAGTCGAACTTCATCGTCGCCTACCACCGGCGGCTCGACGACGGCACGACCGCGACGTTCGTCGTGCCTGAGGCCGCGGCCGGACCGACCGCGATGGTGAGTGCCGACGGCACCGCGTGGGACTTGTTCGGGGTCGGTTTGGACGGCCCTCGCAAGAGCGAGCGGTTGTCGGCTGCACCGTCGTACACCGCGTTCTGGTTCGCGTGGGCGGCGTTTCATCCCGGGACCGGGATACACGGGCAGTGATTCTCGGCTTCGGGCAGCGTCGCGAGCCACGTTGCTCTCGGTTCGTGCGCTTCCGACGCTGTTCCACCACCGGGCCCTGCACGTTACATTCGGTCTCTGGCTGAGAGACCCGACGAGACCCGGGCCGGATGAGCTGAATGCTACGAACCTTCATGACGAGATTGCGCGGCGTAGGATCGACGGCGCTGATCGTGGTCGCGATTGCCGCATCGGCGTCGAACGCCCAGGAGCCGAGCGATGCGACGCCGGCCCTGGTCGCGAGCGCGGATTCCGGGCTTGCGGAACGACGCGGGTTCACGTGGCACGCGTGGCAGCACGCGTGCGGGAGCGTCGCCGGGGTCAACGCAGGGGTCCACCTGGGAGCGCTCAGCGCCACGTGGCTCATGGTGGAGAGCGGCGTCGATGCAGACGTGCAGCGCTGGGCCGCTCGCCGCGACGGAAATGTCACGTGGGGGTTGCGGATGCCCGCGCTGGCTGGTGGGGCTTTGCTGCCGATGGTTCTGCCGATCTGGCTGTACGTATCGGCAGACCGGCGTGGCGACGCGTACGTGGCCAACGGTGCGGCCGCGGCAGGGCAGGCAGTGGTGCTCGCGTACGTGACGAACACGTTGCTCAAAGCCCTCACGGGCCGCGTGCCGCCGGACAATGAGATGTCACTCGACGTCGACGCGCGCGCTCGTCGGTTTCAGTTCGGCTTCATGCGAGGCGGGGTGTTCAACGGTTGGCCGTCAGGGCACTCGATGGTCAACATGGCCATGGCCGCGTCGTTCGCGAACTACTTCCACGACGTAGCATGGGTGCCCATCGTCGCGTATAGCTGGGCTGCGTACGTGATGGCCGCCGTGGTAGTCGGGGGCCAGGTTCACTGGCTCTCCGAGGCCGTCGCAGGTGGGGCGATGGGCTGGGCGATCGGCAGGACGGTCGGTCGCGGGTTCGCCGCCGGACCGCAAGACCTCACGACCGGGGTGCAGGTGCTGCCTGCGGCGATGCCGGGCGGAGGCGGGATAGTCGTATCGGTGCCACTCGAACGGCGCTAGCTCCCGGCCGACATCGTTCCACGCTTTCGCTCGATGCGATCGGCGACTTGCGGGTACAACGTCTGCATGCAACCTGGGCAGATGCTGTGCGAGAACTCGGCGTCGGAGCGCGTGCGGACGTACGCCTCGACTTCGTGCCAGAAGCCCTCGTCGTCACGCACCTTCTTGCACGAGGCGCATATCGGGATCAGACCCTCCAGCGTTTTGACGTCGTCGAGCGCCGTCCGGAGTTCGTCGGCCAGCCGACGTTCCTCCACCGCCGCCGCGAAGCCAGCCCGCCTCGACGTGTGCAGTTGCCATGACGTGACCAACCCGAGCGCCTGCACGATCAGCAGCACAATCGGCGGGGCTGCCATCGGGCCAACGGAACCACCGCGACGCTGCCGAGCGTATTCTGGCAGTAGGGAGCCTCGGCCGCATCTGGTCGCAGCCCCGCCGACACGCCGCCGAGGAGTCGTCTTGTGGGATCGAAGCGAGGAAAGGGCTATTCCCGGCGCGCGGATATCGCGCCCGACGTGCTCAATGCCCTCAACGAAGGTCGCGAGGAGACTATCACACTCGTCGAGTGGCTCGCCATCGACATGGCGGCGTTGCTCTGGAACATCCTGCCCGAGGTCGGGTTCGCCGAAGGGCGCGACGAACTGGGCGGATACGCAGACAGCATCGCATCCGATGGCGTCGCCAAGAGGACGAAGGGAATCGGGCGGGCACTATTCGAGGCTACGCGCGACCACCCACGGCGCGAGGGTATCTTCGAAGGCCTCGCGTGCCACACTTCGGACATGGTGCGCGCGTGGGCAGGCTACATGATCGCCGCCGACACGAGCATCCCGCTAGCCGAGAGGCTCGAACGCACCCGCCGGTTCGCCACTGACGGCGGAATGTCGGTTCGCGAGACCGCGTGGGATTCGTTCCGTCCGTATCTGATAGCCGATCTGGAACACGGC
>CAZSJP010000283.1:0-6378 GCA_964606675.1 uncultured bacterium | reverse complement strand
GGCCGTGCGACCGGCGCTGTCGGGCGTGTGCTGGTCATAGTCTTGGTCTCCTGGCGCGCGGCAGCACGCCGATTTTCGCGGTCCGGGGCAGCAGGCATCGCAGGTGGCGCCAGCTCCGGATATCCGAATTCCTATGGGCATATCCTAAGTGTGCTACACGAACCAATCGAGCAGCTCTTGCGTTTCGGCCTGGCTCGTCGCGTGTGTCGTGTAGAGCGTCTTCTCCGGGCGAAGCTGTGGGTGAATGCGCTTGATCTCGTCGGGCGAGCCGCGACACGGGGGCCGCACTAGGTCGCGAGCTTCTTCTTCATGAAGAGCGCCACTTCGCCGTCATCGACGTCCGTGTTCGTGTAGAAGCTGAGGTCGATGCCCTCAAGTTCGCATCCGACCGCGCGATAGAAGTCGATTGCAGGCGCGTTCGTGCTCTGCGTCTCGAAGACCAACGACCGCAGGCTCGCGCCCGTCGCCTTCTCGGTCAACCGGGCGACGAGCTGCGCGCCGATCCCCTGCCCACGGTGCTTCTCAGCCACGTGGATCTCGTGCACCCACAGGTCGCGATGCCACTCGCGTGGCTCGGCCAACGCCAATCCGACGAGGTTCCCCCCATCGGTCGCGCCGATAGAGAAGCCCTGGGCAACGACTTCGCGGTACCGCGCCGTGTCTTCATCGGCCCAGTCCCACACCTTCACGTGTGGGTCGTCGAGAGGAACTCGCACAAGCTCGATGGAGACACGCTCCTCTGCCTCATGCCTCAGCACGGCGTACTTCGCGTCCGACGTGTAGCCGGGCGCTATCCGACGGAACTCCTCTGCATCGAAGCTCGTCAGGTCGTGGATTCGGGCCACAGGCATTCTCCGGCAGGCGCCCGCACCGCCCTGCTAGACATCTACGCCGAGAAACTCGCGCACGAGGAAGCCGATACCGAACGACAGCGCCGCCACGCCGAGGCTGATGCCGGCCATCTCCGTGAAGCGACTCCTGAACGAGATGTCCTGCGCGACCGACACGTAGTACGTGAACGAGACGATCACCAGCAACGCTGCCACCACCGTAAGCCCGAGGCAGAGATAGATATTGTCGAATAGCAGGTACGGGAGGATGAGGAACGCCACCGTGAATACGTAGGCGATGCCGGTGTAGACCGACGCCTTGACGGGGCTCTGGTCTGTGTCTTCAGTCTTCGTCGAGAGGTATTCGGATGCGGCCATCGAGAACGATGCGGCGAGGCCCGTGATAAGCCCTACCATGGCGATCAGCCGGGTGTTCTGCAGCGCAAGCGTGAAGCCGGCCAGCGCACCGGTCAACTCCACGAGCGCATCGCTCAGACCGAGCACCATCGAGCCGACGTACTTCAGCCGATCCTCGTCGATCATGGCGATCAGCTCTTGCTCGTGCTTGGCCTCGTCTTCGGACATGCCGCCGATCTCGGGCAGGGCTTCGGCTATGACGTCGTACGCCTTCTGCGCCCCCCGCTCGGCACGCTCCATGAGCTTGACGCCGAACGTGATACCGAAGACGCGCGAGATGAGGAAGAACCACCAGATCTTGAGCTTGCTCGGCCTGATATTCTGGCCCGAGAGCGAGTGGAAGAAGTCGTAATGCGCCGCCTCCTCGCCGGCGATCTCGGACAGCACCGCGCTGTTATCGGGGCACTTGATCGCCTTGGCGAGCTTTCGGTAGATGTGTTCCGCGGTGATCTCGTTCTTCTGCGCGACCGCTATCGCCTGCTTTAGCGCCGTATCGATCATCGTATCCCCCATGGTTCGTCGAGCCGCCTGCGGCCCCAGTGGGCAACACCCTCGGTGACACAATGCTAATGACGGGCGGGGGAGTGGTGCAAGACGTGGGGGGTTAGGGGATCAGGGCCGAGCCGATAGCCGCAGGTCGACCGAAGCGGCAACCCAGGCACTTCCCTGGCCGACCATGCGGTCAGAGCTTGGGGCGCAATGAGCGACGGTCGAGGCCCGCTGGCAGGCCCTGCGGGAAACGAGCGTACGGGCGGAGTTCCTCAATTCGCAGCCGAGAGTAGGCGTCGTACTGCGCATCGTACGTCGTCACCGGTTTGTGGGAATGCGATGCCAGTCCGATACCCCCAGCCAACAGCCACACCGGCGCTGACAGAATCAGAAGGGCTCCGTGCGAGAACGTCGACAGAGTACCCAGCACCCACCAAACGTACAGGCCATCCATTTCCGCATCATACGACGCGAGCGACGCCCGGGAGATGTCACTCGTTGGGATCCGGGCGAGACCATCTGCCTGGAGCACGAACACCGTATCCCGCTCGATAGCGATCAGTTCGCCGATGAACCTGGCGTGCCGCGGTCCTCGCACATCTATCGACATCCACCCGCCGTGGGTGGTCTGCTGTGCCTCGGCAGCTGTTGGCAGCCAGCCCGATGGAGCGGGGTTCATGGCGCAGCCCGCGTGGAAGACCACCAAGATGCAGCAGGCAAAGCTGACCGATTTCCTAGTCGCCCGCATAGCGGCTGCTCCAGAAGATCTCTTCAATGCCGGGCTCGACGCGCTTGAACTCCGGGGCCAGGACGCGCAGAGCTCTGTCGGGGCTGAGGAACATCATCGCGACTCCGTCCGGGTCTTCCTCCGCGAGCCACTCGTCTCTCATCCATTCGAGGTAGTATCCGCGGCTCTCGAGGAAGAGCTCGTAGCTACCGAAGTCGCCTGGCAACGAGTAGCGCAAGACGAACTCGTCGCCGGGACGGGTCACCAGTGGAAGGTCGGCGTCAAGCAGTAGGCGCAGCGCGGCGTCGTCCACCGTATCTCCGCGCTTCACCAGTTGCGGACGCAACCGCACCGGTTCGACCTGTCCGCCCAACACCGCCAGCGCCACCCAGTCGACACGCCAGTTGCCCCGTGTCATCCGCAGGTGCACCGTCGCGTTGGGTCCCGCCAGATCGCCCAGCGGCACCACTCGCACATCCGTGGCAAGCGGCCCCGTCTCGCCTACTTCGCCAGCTAGGCGCCGTTGGCCACTCTCATCCCCAACTAGATGTGATGTGTCATGACGTTGTCCTCACCACGTGCACCGGCGAACGTACGGCATGCAGTCGTAGAACGCACCCCACACAACAGCCTGGGGACGCACACTGCCGGAACTCTTGGCGCTGTCGTCTCAACCGCGTGTCCATCATCAACTTCCTCAGCTTGGGTGGTGACAACGTCATGACATTCCACAACTAGCACCTCTATGCCGCCCATCAACTGGCCGATTCCTCGTGCGCACCCGCGCACGTCCGCCGAACCCCTCTCCAGTTCCGCGAACCACCAGCCGGCCGAACCCCCCATGTAGGCGAGCGCCTGGTAGAGCAGATATGTTGTAAGCAACGTCTGTCTCGATGCGATGACGAGCCCCAGCTCACCTTCGGGCACGTCGGCGAACTCGATCGAGACAGTCTCCTTTGCAGCAAGATCGGCCGAGTCTGTCGTGCTGTAGCGCTCGACTCCGTCGAATGCACGAACGGATGCCACGAAATCCCCCTCGGGCCCGTGGCACGACACAGGCTCAGACAGACCTATCGCTTGGAGATACCTGCCGTCTCCGGTGGCAACGATTCGGCCGCCTTCCGGACGCGGCGCGGCCAACAGGTCGACTCGCCGCACTACGTGCGTTTCGAGCGCCTCGTTCGTCATCCGTATGTCGAACACGCGGCTTGTGGGCATCGCCCCGTACAGCGCATCGACGTCGGTCGCCTCGAAGGCCGGGGCGATGCTGGCCGAGAACCCCTCGGCCTGCGGGACGCCGGTCTCGTTGTCTGAGAGGTAGAAGGTTGGGCACGAGCCGAAGCAGGCCTTGGGATTGGCCATGCAGAAGACTGTAAGTGCCAGAGACGCACCCGTCACTACTGTTAGGGCCGCCACCGCCGGGGAGGTGTCTGTCGAATTGGTCTCGAAGATGGCCACCGAGTCGAGTTCGACCGAAAGCTGGCCGGACGAGAGCTTCACTCTGTTCGCGTCGAAACGGTCGCCGATCCCCCACACGATTCCGCGAGTCTCGTCGACCCGCCATTCCGAGAAGACGTACACCTCGCCGTTCCGGAGGTGAGCCTTCAGAAATGTCGGACGCTTGCCGGTGAACGCGACCGGAGGCGAGTGCACGAGCCTTCTCTTGAGGACATACGACTCGCATCCAGGGGCGAACAGGGACAGAAGAATCCCCAGGATCGACGTGAGTGACACGTACCGGCGCGCGCGCGCTCCACCGTCGCCGCTCATGGTATGGAAACCCCCGTAGCGCGTTCGTTCCCGATGACTGCAATCTCAAGACTGCAGACCGTGATGCCGATCGGGCGCTCGCCCCTCCCGTAGAATTGTACGCATCGGTGCACAGTTTGCCAATACGCGCATCATACAGCATGCTACAAACTGTACACCGGATGCCCCTGCCCGGGCCCGAAGTAGAGCCAGTCGACGCACGTCGCAACTGCCAGCCCCGTGAAGTAGCCCAATATCATGCCGAGGAACAGCGGCTTCGTGCGGTTGTAGAGGCGCCGCCCGCCGGTCCTGAGCAGCACTCCTTTCACCATCCACGCCAGGAACACGCTGAATGCGATTACCGCCGTGGGGTGCGTGTAGCCGATCGTCAGGCCGATAGGGTGCACTGGCCAGCCGGGGATTCGGTACGCCAGTTGCGTCAGCCCGACCATCGCCGCCGCGCCGATGCCGAACTGGAGCACCGCCGGCCAGTCGATGCCCATCGGGAAGCGCATCTTGGCGGCTATGCTGTCGTAGTGCCTCATCTTGCCGCCGCGGAACGCCCAGCCGAAGAAGTTGTCGCCGCCGATCTCGTAGCCCCAGTGGAGCGTGAAGTAGATCGACACCGGCACGGCGATCAGCAACGCCATCCCGACCGCCGCCAGCACGTGCTTGCGGTTCAGCCGCAGGACGTTCTGTAGCTTGGCGACGTGCGCGATGGCCGGCATGAAGAAGAAGACCGTATGCACCCACCCGAACGTCGCCGCAAGCGACGTAAGCGACGCAGCCGACATGTTGGACGATCCGACCATCGTGGTCGTGAAGCTCTGCGCGGACATCGACGGCCGGACGAACACCAAGCCGCTCTGTATGACTATGCGCGTCAAGCCGATGAATATCACGTACGTCGCGAACAGGAACGCCGCGACCGCCTTCACCTCCATGCCCGACTGCACGAGCCACGCTCCGATGTAGAGCGTCCCGAGCGCGAAGCCGACGAAGGCCGTCCTGTAGCTCAGTAGCTCCCCCGGGGCGGCGGATCTCTTCGACCCGCTCTGCCGCAGAATGTCGCGCAGATGGTGCCTCGCCATCCAGAAGGCGGTCGCCACGAGCGCCACCAGCGCGCCGAAGCCCTGCCAACCGACAGCGTGCGAGGCCGAGCAGTAGATGTCCGGGCGCCCCGACGAGAACCCGAAGCGGTTCATGATGCCGGTCTCGATGCTCGCAACGACGTGGAACACCCACACGCCGGCGAGCACGTCCAGGTTGACGAAATACGCGAAGCCGATCAGCGGATACCAGAAGAACAGGTGGATCGGTGGAAAGCCCGGCCCCAGGTCTATCCGACCGAACGAATTCGGGATCTGCGGCCAGCCGATCGAGAAGTACCCGATCATGTTGAACAGCACGACGAAGCAGGTCGGGCCCGCACCCCACCAGAACAGCGGCTTCTTCCAGAATGGGTCGCCGTCAAGCCCGCGGGCCAGTTCGAGCGGCACCTCCATCAGTGGGAAGGCGAGGCGTTCGTGCTCGACCCACTGCTTCCGAAGCAGCACGACGATCGAGATGCAGACCCAGAACGTCGCCGCGAAGAGCGAGAGCCACCAGAACAGCGGCACCGCCCACGCATCCCACGGTATCGCTTCGAGCGGCGGCTTGCCCGAGAACAGCCACGAGCTTTCGCCGGCGCCGTCGGGCGTGAACATCCAGCCCTTCATGTGCGGACCGAAATAGTCCAGCCACCGATTCTCCGGCGTGGCTCCGTAGTGCGGAGCTGCGATGTTGGAGAGCAAGAACGCGGTAAGGCCGTCGCCGACAACGGCTGCAGCCGTGATCCCCATGACGAACACGAGCGCCAGGTCGGCTCGCGTGAGTCCGTACCTCGGCCCGATGCGCAAGAGGAGTGGGTGGATGACCATCGCCATCACGGCAAGTGGCCACACGACGCCGAACGGCAGGTACTCGCCATCAAGCAGCGACGACGGCAAGACGTTGCGCACGTATGGCGCGCCGATACCCAGCCCGACCGAGAGCGCCGTTCCCAATGCGATCGATCGCCCGGTGAAGCCGGTTGTGGCGTCTAGGTCGTCCGGGCCGGACATGGCGGCAGGATCGCTCATTTAGTACCTTATGGTGCTCGGTTTGTGGAGCCGAACGTTCCGTCTT